>DASZPR010000309.1:0-8305 GCA_035550235.1 Verrucomicrobiia bacterium
CGCCCATGCCGCCCTTGCCGAGGAAGCCGATGATTTCGAGTTGCGGAAACAGTTTGGCGACTTCCTCGACGCCTGGCGGTTGAAACGCCGCGGCTTCGGGCGAGGCAGCGGTATCCGCGGTCGCGCCCTGCTTGAACAGACACGCCGGGCAAAGCCCCGCCAGCACTCCGGAGGGCAGGGGAGACCCGCATTGCGGGCATTTATTTTCCATAGGTGCGTTCGATTCGGGTTCATTCATACACCCTCCTCCTAAGCGAATCCCGGAAAATGTTACAAAAAATCAGCGACAAAAATTTTATCGCAGAAGCCTCAGTCTACCAATGACTTAAACTCCGGTGCCTTGATTCGATGTTCGGTGTGCGGCGTTGGATTTCGACGTTTCCCAACTCTATTTCCGGTGCCTCGCCATAAAACAATGATCCTGCCCCTTCAAATCTGCGGCGCGCTGCCGGGCGATGAGGTTTCCATAAACATGCGTGTCGCGAATCATCATTTCGAGCCGCTTCTCGAACGGACCATTGGTCACCACCTGGCCGTCCTTCATGTCAGCATTTTCCGCGAACGAAATTCCGTATGGCAACGTCCATGCATAGCATTGCCGCGCCACAGTGCGAAGCTGGTCCGTGGCGGTCAGTCCTTTTTCATGCGATGCCACGACGGTCACAAAAAGTTTCCCGGCGAATTCGTGCCAGAAATGGTCGAGAAAGTTTTTCAAGGTGCTGCTGATGCTCCCGTGGTAATCCGGCGTGCCGAGCAGGAGCACGTCTGCCTTGTCCACGCGTTTCTGCAGCGCATGATATTCCGACGCGTGATAGGACGTGTCCGGGTTGTAAAGCGGCAACGGCTCGTTCTGGAGATCCAGCACATCCACGGCGCATCCTCCGGCGCGCATTTTTTCCGCAATATGATTGATGACAACCCGCGTGACGGATTTGCGATGCAAACTGCCCGCGACGGCGAGCACGTTCAAGGGCGATTCAGACATGGCGTCAAAATAGGTTAACCGGGCGAAAAGTCTAGAATCGCTCACACAGATAGAGCGCGAAGGGATTGCTGGGAAAATTGGCGCTGCTGATATGGGGAGAACTGAAAGCGGCAGAGGGATGCCGCACTCCCAGACGCTATCGCGAGTCAAAGAGCGCAAAAGACTCCGCCGCTTTTTTTCGAAAACTCAGACCTTTGCGAGAAAGCAGCGCGCCTTATTTATACGAGGGATTCGAATTCGGAAACTTGAAATGGCTTATCCGTGGACAGCGTGTGTGTTTCGTGTGCAAGGCATGCGACAAAAGAAACTTTACGAGGATTCGATAAAGATAAAGATGGGTCTCGCGCGCAAATGCGAGAAAATCCCTGTCCGAAATATGGATGGCATGGCAATTGCAAATGCACTTCCTGGGTTAGCCAAAAGCAATAATAGTAAAAATAACGGAAAGGCAGTATCACATGAAAACTCTCAAAATCGCAGTATTGGCGGTCGCAGCCATGGTGGCGGCAATTCAGGCGCAGGCAGGTGTGCAGACAAATGTAGTGCAGAATCTGAGTGTTCAGCTATTCGGGGTTTCGCAGGGTAACGCTTTCAGCTTCGGCGGCACTTCCGGCACCAATGTGAATAACGTGATCGTGGGCACACGCCAGGTCATCCAGGCGTTGGGCACCGCCACCGGAAACTCGTTCTCTTTCTCGAGCCGGTTGGTGGTCGTCACTCCCATCGACGGTGGTTCTTCGCAGATACAGGTGCGTGACGGAAGCAATGCCCCGGTGGATGTCAGCCACTTCTTCAGCATGCAGGAGTTGTCCGGGTCTGTGGATGGCTCGGTCACCACTACCAGGCCCGCTCGGAGTACGTCCGTCAGTTATCTCGTTGCCCGGTTCGTGTTGGCCGACGCGGACGGTCAAACGCTCCCGTTGCATTTTGATGTGAACGGGTTCACCACCATCAATTCAACCTCGGGCGGTTTCTTCGGTTCGCAAGGTCCCACGACGGATGCCAATGTCTCCGGCTCGGGCGACCGCAACGGCAATCTCATCATTCTCCAGGGTTCGGTGGATATTTTTGGGCGCACATTGGAGGTGGTGACGACGGGGCCCATCATCAGTTAATTCGGTTTCACTTCCGGATTGATTCATCGGCGCGAGGCAACTCGCGCCGTTTTTTTTGCCCGCCTCAAGGGGCCGGTCCCACCGATGAAGAGCTCAATTTAATGACCCCAACCCGCCACTGACATCAGCCGCATCAGCCCGTAGGCAATCAGCGCCGTGGCGGGAATTGTGAGGACCCACGCCCAAAGAATCCGCTCCACCAAGGTATAGTTCAACGCGCTGAAACGCCGCGCGCAACCGACCCCCATGATGCTCGTAGTGATCGCATGTGTGGTGCTGACTGGCATCCCCAATAGCCCCGCCACGAACAAAATCGTCGCTCCGGTGCATTCCGCGGCGAAGCCGTGAATGGGTTTTATGCGCACCAGTTTATGCCCCAATGTCTGGATGATGCGCCATCCGCCAAAGTAAGTGCCCGCAGCCATCGCCAGACCGCAGACCCACTTCACCCACGTGGCGATTTCAAACTTAGGCGTGTTCATGAATTGCAGCCAGGACGGCGCATGTTGCCAATCGACCGATTTGCCCGCGGCAAACAACGCGAGCGCCATCACGCCCATCGTTTTTTGGCCGTCGGCAAAGCCATGCGCCCAGCCCATGTAGGTGGCGCTCACTAATTGTGCCTTGTTGAAAATTCGATTGACCCACACCGGACGCCAATTGCGCGTCAATGCAAAAAGCACTCCCATGATAATGAATCCGCCGACAAAACCGAGAATGGGCGAAGAGATCATCGGCACGATGACTTTGTCATAAACCCCGTCCATCGCGACATGGCCGGTTTTGGGGTCTGTTTTTTGGTAGGACCAAAGAATCACCGAAAAATTGTTTTTGGCGGAAGCCACCGCCGCGCCCAGCAGCCCGCCAATCAACGCATGGCTCGACGAACTCGGAATTCCGCAATACCACGTCAATAAATTCCAGACGATCCCGGCGACCATCGCGCTAAACACTGTATAGATGGTGATGTAATGCGCATCCACCATGCCTGCCCCGATGGTTTTCGCTACTGCGGTGCCTCCGAGGGCGCCAATGAAATTGGTGATCGCCGCCAGGAGAACGGCCTGGCGCGGCGTCAGCACCTTCGTGGAAACCACCGTGGCAATCGCATTGGCGGCATCATGAAAACCATTCGTGAAAGTGAACACGAGCACAACCGCCAGGACGAGCAAGAGGAAAAGGAGCGCGCCCATGTCCTTTAGTAATTTTTGAGAATGATGTTCGAGATGACATTGCCCGCGTCGCGGCAGCGATCCACCACTTTTTCCAACAGCTCATACAAATCCTTCAGGATGATGATTTTCACCGGTTGAGTTTCCTGGCTGTAAAGCTCTCTCAACCGCTGCAGGATCAGGTCATCGGCATCCCCTTCGATTTTTTGCAGGACATCGTTTTGGTTTTTGAGCGTCTCAAGGTGCGATTTGTCACGCAGTTCCTGCACCATCGCCAAAACGGTTTTGGTGGCTTGCTCCAACAGCAGGATTTGTTCGTCCCACTTCACACCCTTTAAATGGTCCGCAAACAAAACGTAGCGCTCGGCAAATTTTTCGGTCGTCTTCGGTATTTTATAAAGTGAATTGGCAATCGATTCGATGTCCTCGCGCTCCAATCCCGTCACCGAGGTCTTGCAAAGCAATTCCCGGATTTCGTTCGTGATTTGTTTGTCCTTACGGCGCGACTGCACAAATTCATCGAGACTGAGCCTGGCGCCGGGTGTCAGAATATTTTTCAACGCATTGACGCTCGCAGTGCACTCTTCCGCCGAGGCTTCCAGCAGGTCCAGGAATTGGTCGTCTTTACCAAAAAACTTTTGCAGCGAAAACATAGCCGGGCACTTCGTACGGTAATGGCCGGAAAAGTCGATGAAAAAATGTCACACAATCGTCACACAAAGGCCGTGAAGGAGTCGCCCAAACGGGCAAACTTCGAAAAAACAGGCGGATTGGCGCTCAGGCGCACTCGACGGTACAGACTTCCGCGCACCAGCTTTGAATTTTTGCTTTGATGGCGTCGCGGATTTTGCGCGTTCCAGCCAGTTTCTCTTCGGGGCTGCCGGGAAGGCTGGACGGGTCCGGAAAACTCCATTGCAACCGCGTGGTAACTCCCGGGAAGATGGGGCATCGCTCCGCGCTGGCCTCGTCGCACACGGTGATGACATACGCAAAGTGTTGGCCGGATTTCACGAAGTCAAACACGGCCTTGGTTTGATTTTGCGAAATATCAATCCCCAGTTCACTCATGGCCGCCACGACCACCGGGTTCAGCCTGCCGGGTTCCAATCCCGCGCTGTGCGCCTCGAATTCCTCGCCGCAGATTTCGTTCAGGAAAGCTTCCGCCATCTGGCTGCGCGCGCTGTTATGGATGCAAACGAATAAAACCTTTTTCTTTTTCATAATTCTACTGGTCAGCACTTCGATTGTCTTTTGATTGCCTGCACTTCGAGGCTCGTGATGTAATCCGCCGGCTTTGCTCCGGGAGGCAGATGCTCGATGATTTTCCGATAGAGCGGATCTTCCCAATTCGTCATGGCCTCGATGTAACCTGGCTTGCGCGTGAGCACCATGTCGCCCAGGCCCACTTCACGCGCCATGCGTTCGGTTTCGCTGATTAACGTCGCTCCCGCGACACAGCCGATAAGCGCTTCCACCATCTTGAGCACCTCGGTCGGCAACGGTTTGATCAGTGCAATGTCTGACACGGCTACGCGTCCGCCGGGTTTCAATACGCGGGCGATTTCCCGCCATACCTGCGGTTTGTCCGGTGAAAGGTTAATGACACAATTTGAAATAATGACATCCGCGGTATTGTCGGCCAGCGGCAAATGTTCGATTTCTCCGAGCCGAAATTCGACGTTGTCGAGACCCGTTTGTTGGCGGTAGGCCGAGGTGTTGTGACGCGCTTTGGCGAGCATTTCCGCAGTCATGTCCACCCCGATGGCGCGACCAGTCGGGCCGACTTTTCGGCCGGCGATGAAGAGGTCAAAGCCGCCCCCGCTTCCGAGATCCACCACCACTTCGCCCGGATTCAACGCCGCCAGCGCGGCGGGGTTGCCGCAGGAAAGCCCCATGTTGGCGCCCTCGGGCAGCGCCTGCAGTTCCTCCACGGAATAGCCCAGTTCGCGCGCCAGTTTGTCCGCCTCTTGCGGTGCCGATCCGCAGCACGACACGCCGGTTGCGCAACAGCCGGCGGAGGTGTCCTGGGCAATTTTCTTGTAACCATCACGCACGAGTTGTCGCACGGCGTTGAGTTCTTCCAATGGCATTTTCGCTTTCATAAATTAACAGCGCTGGCGCCGGCAGATTTCCGCCAGGTCTGTGGCGAGGATTCGTTTCAGGTTTTTGGCGTCGGCCAGCGCCTCGTCCGTGGCGACGAGAGATTTTTGGACCCAGGCGAGCGCATCGGAGACGGCGGGGGAAGCTGATTTGCCGGCGAGCCGGTAATAAACCCAGCGCTCGGTTTTCCGTGAAAGAATCAGACCTGCCCGATGAAGCACGGAAAGGTGCTTGGAGATCGTGGAAGGCGCAAAACCGAACAACTCGGTAATCTGGCAAACACATAACTCACCCTGTTGCAACGCGAGCAGGATTCGCACGCGATTCGAATCCGAGAGCGCTTTGGCAATTTCCATGAATTCACGCATGTTAATATATTTCGTCAAATAACGAAATGACATTGTCACCTCTCTTTCTGTGTGTCAATCGGAATTCGCTGTTTGGCGGTCTCTTTACGGTGTTTTTCTTTAAAATGGGGATTTTCTGGCGGGCGTCACCGAATTGTAACGTCACGATGCTGCCGAAAAACCTCGTCACGCAATTGTAACAATCCCGCCATAGGACCGACATAAACCGCTTCTAAGGTGACGACGAACTAGATCGGAAACCTCAACACCCATTAATGAAAAAACAAAAATATCAGATCGCCAAGTCCATGGCGGCTGCTGTTTTGATTGCTGCCTCGTGGCATGCATCCGGACAGTCCGCCGACGCTATCGTTAACAAACTCGTGCAAAAAGGCGTGCTCACCCAGCAGGAAGCCGATGATTTGCGCAAGGATGCCGATAACGATTTTGCGAAAAGCTTTGCCGCCCGCAGTGGCATGCCGGCCTGGACCAAAAATGTCACTTTCAGCGGCGACCTCCGGTTGCGGCTCGATGACATGATGTTCGAAGACAGTTTGGCGAAACCGGATCGCTTGCGCTTCCGCTATCGTCTGCGTTACGGCGGCGTCTGGACCGCGCAGGATTGGGCCACCATCGGCTTTCGGGTCGGCTCCGGTGATTTCCGCAGCGCTCTGGGCGATGGAAATCCCAATAGCAACAACCAGACGATGACCCATGCGTTCAGCAAGAAGCCGCTCTATATTGATGCGGCTTACGTGACGCTGAAACCGCCGGGCCAGGATTGGATCTCGGTCACCGCTGGCAAAATGAACAACCTGATGTGGCAGCCCAACTTCATTTCGCCTGTTGTTTATGATCCGGACCTCACGCCTGAAGGCGCAGTGGAACAGCTCAACTTCAAGTTCGGCGACAACAAACAATATTCGATCTTCGCGAATGCCGCCGAAATGGTGCTCGACGAATTCAGCGGCGATAAAAACGACACTTACATGTATGACGGCCAGGTGGGCTTCACGGGAAATTTCATGGGCGATGCCAAGGCTCCCAAATTGAAAGCCACCCTCGTCGGCGGATACTTCCAGACGCAGAACCTGGGCCATATGCCCGTGGCGGATAACTCAGGCAATACCGGCAACGCCGTCAAAGGCGCCAACTATCTTGGAGATTTCCAGGACATCTATGGCCGCGGCGAAGTTGCGTGGAAAGTCTGCGATAAACCGTTTCTCGGCACACCGGCGCTGCTCACCCTGAGTGGTGAAATGGATAAGAACCTCAACGACGCCTACTATCTCCCGGGAAGCAAAGAGGCCACTGCTTACACCGGCCAGATCCAGTTCGGCCAGGCGGCGAAGAAGGGCCAATGGCAAATCGCCTACCAATACCGGCACGTCGAGGCGGATTCGGTTTTTGATTCCCTCACGGACGATGATTTCGGCGGCGGTACTGATCGTCAAGGCCATGTGATTAAAGGCTTCTACAACGTCCGCGACTGGTGGTCGCTGGATTTTGCCGTGTTCCTGACGGAAAAAATCAGTGATCGCACCGGCGCTCACACGCAGCCTGGCTTGAATGGCCAGACCCAGACGCACCTGTACGTGGATACGATGTTCAAATTCTAAAAACAAAAACGGCGGGCGGCGATGTGCCGTCCGCCACAAACAATTTATGAAAAACCTCCTCACAAAATCCCTCGTGGCCGCCGTCGGCCTTTCTGTAGCCATCGGCTGTTCTCAAAAGCAGGAAGTGGTTAAAGCCCAGACCCTCATCAACGGCGCCGGTTCCAGTTTCGATAACCCGGCGTTCATGATGTGGAAGGACGCTTATTCCAAGCACGACAAAGATGTCCAAATCAATTACCAATCCGTCGGCTCCGGTGCCGGCATCAAGCAGCTTACTTCGCAAACCGTGGATTTCGGCGCGTCCGACGCCCCGATGACGGATGAAGCGATGAAAGCCGCACCCGGGAAAATTCTTCACATTCCCGTCGTCGCAGGCGCGGTGGCGGTTACTTATAACATTCCAGGAAGTCCCAAACTCAAACTGGACGAGTCCACTTTGGCAGGCATTTACCTGGGTGAAATTACCAAGTGGAACGACGCCAAGATTGCCTCGCTCAATGAAGGCGTGAAGCTTCCGGACACCTCCATTATCGTGGTACACCGTTCTGACGGCAGCGGAACGAGCTTTATCTTCACCGATTATCTGAGCACGGTGAACAAGGAATGGGCCGCAAAGGTTGGCAAGAACACCTCCGTCAATTGGCCCGCCGGGGTGGGTGGCAAAGGCAACGAAGGCGTGGCCGGCCAGGTGAAGCAACTTCCGGGCGCCATCGGTTATGTCGAACTGGCGTATGCCAAGCAGAATAAATTGCCGGTGGCAGATCTGAAGAACGCCGCGGGCAAATTTGTTGCTCCTTCTCCGGAATCCGTTTCTGAGGCGATGGCCACGGCGACCATTCCTGACGACTTCCGTTTCTCCATGGTGAACGCGCCCGGCGAAGGTTCGTACCCGATTGCCGGAGCTAGCTGGGTGTTGCTCTATGAAAAGCAGAGCGATGCGAAAAAAGGAAAAATTCTGGTGAACTTT
>DASZPR010000310.1:0-6247 GCA_035550235.1 Verrucomicrobiia bacterium
CTGCGTGACATTAACGGGAGCGACGTATGCGATCGTCGCGTCCACGTCGTCCGGATAATAACACTTGTAAAACAACGACGTCTGGCCGCCTTTGCTCGCACCGGTGCTCACCCATTTGCCCGGATACAATTTCTTCAAGGCGATGACAATCGCATGCAAATCGTCCGCGGATTGTTTGACCGTAAGAAATTCCCATTTAACCGGCGATGGAGTCGAGCGTCCGAAGAAGCGATGCTCCACCGTGACCTGATTACCGTCCAGGATGCGCTGGAGTTCGCCTCCCGAATTCCCACGCGCGGCATATCCTTCCGTTCCCAATAGCATCGGCTTGGAATAGTCATTGTGCGCCAGGAAGAATCGCTGCTGGAATTTCTCGCCGTTGGGATTTTGATGATCCAACGGTTGCTCAAACATCACTTCATACGATTCCTTGAACGATTGGGCGTTGCCGCCCCGCGTCTCGCGCACTTCAACGACTCCCGGGATGGCTTTCAATTTCCGGTACAATTCGGTTTCGGAATTGGTCGACGCGTTGGCCGGTTGTGAGTGGGCAGTCGGACACAGCGATAGTGCGAGCAGCGCGATGGGAAGCGCACGTGACATTCGCGTCACGACATCGGTGATTTGCATAAGATCAATGGACGATGGAATCGACCGGGCCGGTGCCCGTCAATTTAAATTGATACGGCCATTGTTCTTTGGCATTCGCGGGAGCAGTTGCATTTCCACCCCGTCCGCCCCGTCCGCCGACATGGATCCAATGCTCCGTGGGCGCGCCACTGACGACGAGCCAGAGGAATTTGGTGTGGGCCGGAACGGTGAACTCGGCATTGCCGGGCGATTTGGAAAAGATATCGCCGTAGACCCGCGAGCCGTCTTCCTTGGAGGCAAGGAAACCATAGCGCCAGCCGGCCCATTCAGGATGGACACTGTGAAAACCTTCCGCGCCCACGATGCCTTTGAAATCCAGCGAGACCTTGGTATTCGCCGCGGGTACCTTGAGCTGAATGGCATTGTAGCCGTAATTCTGCGGGCATTTGTTGGTCGCTATCTGATACCAGCCATCCGGAACGGAAGTGATGGAGGTGGTGTGCTGGTTGGCATATTGAGCGGCGACTTTTTCGATGCGCGGCATGTCCCACGTGACGAAGTGACGGTAGGCATCGAAAATCTCATCGTTGAACTGCTCCTGGTTGATGCCGGTGAGCCGCTTGTAGGTCATGACCGGATCTTCGCCGCGCTGGACTTCGCGCCACATTTTCCCGATGAATTCAACGCCGTGCTTTTCGGACCAATACTCGAGCACTTGCGGGGAATGATACTGGTTGTCTTCATGGAGGAACGCGAGGTGGGTCGCCTTCATGAAATCATTAAGATGATAATTCTCAAACGTCATCCAGTCTGGATAAACCTGCCAGAGCATCCATTGGGAAGTCATCTCGTAGATGCTGCTGCCGGCGAAGGTGGCCTTGGCTACGCCGTCGTCGCGAATGAGCGCCTGGAAGGAATGACCCAGTTCATGCGCCACCACGCCGTAGGGGCCGTGATTGATGCGCGTGGCCGGTGTCCAAAAAGCGCCGACCTTATTATCGATGTCACCGCCGAACGCGGTGCCACCTGGGCCCCCGATGACGAAAAATAGAAATTTATATTTGGTGGCATAAGAGGTGTCCTTGTCGACCCATTTCATGGTGTCGATGTAATAATTGTAGAAGCGATCGCTTTCCTTAAGGACTTCATCGACGTTGAACCGCCGATTGGTGACCGTATTGGACATCGGATCATCGCCGTATTCCTTGGCCCAAAAGAGAACGAAGTTATCGGTGGATTTGCTGCGTTTGAAAGAGAATTCGCTGTCGGGATTGTTGAAATCGTTGTCGTTGGGCACGCGGGTGATGCGCGCGGGAATGAGGACTTCCCTACCGCCAGCGTTCGTCAACGTGATGGCAGCGCGATTGGTTTGCGCATGACAAAGGGGCGTTACCCCTACGGAGAAAAGGATGGCGAGCGCAGCGGCAGTTTTATGGAATGAGCGATGGTGCATGTTAATTAACGTTGGTTGGATTTCACAAAGTCTCAGCATTTTTGGTTTCATAATGTTATCGCATGCGGATGATTCGCTGAATGCGGATCGGCGGCGTCAATCGTTGTCCGCTGGCGGGCGCTGCGTGGATTTTTCGCACCACCTCCATGCCGTCAATCACGTAGCCGAACGCGGCGAAGCCTTGACCGTCGGGATTGCGCTTCCCGCCGAAATCCAATTCCGGCTGATCGTCGACACAGATGGAAAAACTGCTTTGCGCCGTATCCGGACCATCGCGCGCCATGCTTAGCTCACCATCGCGATGGTGCAAGCCAGTGTCGCGTGTGCGTTCGAGCGGAATCGGCGGATAGGACTCCGCTTCCTTCGTGGGCGCCGCCTCAACTTGAACGACTTGAATCTTAACTTTGTCATTCGCCTGGTTTGCGGGCGTCACCGTGCGGAAGAACGAACCGCCATCATAGAACCGGCTTTCCGCGTAACGCAGAAAGTTGCTGGCTGTAATCGGCGCAGCGTCCGCATCCAGCTCAGCAACAATGTTTCCCAAATCAGTCTCGATCTGGACGCGCGGCTTTTTAGCCGCGCCGAGCGTGGTGGACGCAAAGACATCAGAAGTGCTTCGTTGCGCATCCAGGTAGGACCAATGCAAGCGCACGTTCACATAAAATAAATCCTCCGCGACTTTAAAATCCTCCGGCGCGACGCCATTCAACTTTTTGGTCTGCCAATCCGTGGTCGGCGTGATGAATTCATATTTCCCGGGCGCCGTGGTGACTTTGATAGGCATGTGGAAATTATCCACGTCCGCTTCCCAACGATATCGCGCCGTGATGGTATCGCCATCCTTGAGCGTTTGCACGGTGAGCGTCGGGATGTTTTTGCGCCGGAAATATTGATCGAAGAAATACGTCAGATCGCGCCCGGATTTTTGGTTGATGAAAGTGAACACTTCGTCGGCATCGACATTCTGATATTTGAATTTGTCCTGCAGGCCGCGAAGAATCGAAAACCACAACGCGTCGTCATCCAGCACGCTGCGCAGTGTGTTCAGGATCAACTGGCCTTTATCATACATATCGCCGGCGCTTTTTTGGAAACGGCCGTATTCACCGATGATCGGACGATCGTTGCGCACATTTCCTTTTTTGCCGTTGATATATTTGAGGGCTTCGTCACGTCCCCAGTGGTCCTCCACAAACAACGATTCCGCATAAGCGCCGAAACTCTCGTGAATCCACATGTCGGCCATGTCTTTCATCGTCACGCTGTTGCCCCACCATTCGTGCGCGGACTCGTGGATGATGATGAAATCAAAATTCAACCCGACCGCGGAAGACGATCGCCCGCGATAGCCGCCCAGGTAGTGATTGCCGTAAGCAATACAGCTTTGATGTTCCATGCCGGTGTGCGGACATTCGACGAGTTTGTAGCCATCACGATAGAACGGATACTTGCCGAAATATTTTTCGTAAGTCGCCAGCATCGCTTTGACCTGCTGAAACTGCGCTTTGGCCTTCTCGACATTTTTCGGCAGGACGTAATAATCCAGTGACAATTTTTCGCCATCGGCGCTGACGAACTCATCGTTGAAGTGCGCGTATTTGCCGATATTAAACGTCACGCAATAATTGTTGATCGGATAGCTTACGAACCAATCGTAACGCACCCAGCCGTCGGGCAGGGTGGTCTTCCTCTGGAGGCGGCCATTGGAAATTTCATTCAGGCCAGGCGGGACCGTAATGCTGATGGTCATGTTATCGGGTTCGTCGTAGGCAATGTCCTTGTTCGGCCACCAAATGCTCGCGCCGGTTTCCGAGCACGTCACAACGTCCCACGGATTGCCGTCGTCATCGTGATCCCAACTGATCCCGCCCTCCCACGGCGGACGCCGCGCAACCACCGGCGTGCCCGAATAAAAAACCGTGATGGAATGCGTGCTGTCCTTGCGCGCACTTTCGGGAAGTTCGACAAACACCGCATTCAACTCACGCGTGAATTTCGCCGAAGCCCCCTCGTCGAAAATAATTTTGCTGATCGGCAAATTGCTCCACAGATCGATCTGCATGATCGTGAAATCGTTCAGTGTTTTGAACGTGATTTTGTTCGAGCCACTTATCGTCTTCGCTGTCGGATTAATGCGCACGTCGAGATGATAAGATGTGAGATCGTAGCAAGTGCGTTCGGGAGTGAGGCCGCCTTTGAAATATTCCGCACGAGTAATGGGAGAGTTAGTCAGTTGGGCGTGTGCCGGGGAGGCGAGCGCAACGACAATCAACACGATGCTAAAACCGATCATTGCCATTTTTGCATTCATGTTTTTTGTGATGGATGGTGCGCCCTTGGTTATTTCGGTCCCGCCGGCAAATGTTCTTCGAGAAATCCGTAGCGCAACGTGTCGAGATGCACGCCAGTGATGCCGTGCCGGCGGTTTGGGTATTCCATAAAGCTGAACTGCTTGTTCAGATCAATGAGCTTGTTGAGCAATCGTTGCGTGCCTTGGAAATGAACATTGTCATCGCCCGTGCCGTGGATGAGCAATAATTTCCCCTTCAAGCCGCTGGCGAACGTGATCGGCGAACCGTCCTTATAGCCCGCGGCGTTCTGATCCGGCAAACCCATGTAGCGTTCCTGGTAAATTGAATCGTAAAGCGTCTGATCGGGAACCGGAGCGCCCGCGACGCCGACTTTGAAGAGGTCGGGCGAGCGAAAGAGTAGATTGAGCGTCATCGAACCGCCGCCGCTCCAGCCAAAAACTCCGACGCGATCCAAATCCACATAAGAGTGCGAAGCGGCCAAAGCGCGAACTGCGGCGGTTTGGTCCTTCGAGGCCAGCACGCCAACAGAGCCGTAAACGATCTTGCGCCATTCGCGTCCCTTCGGCGCGGGCGTGCCGCGATTGTCGAAACTGCCCACGAGATAACCATCATCCGCCAGCGCCGCGAGCAGGAGTCGTCCCGTTCCGCCCCAACTATCGTTCACCGTCGTGGCTGCCGGTTCGCCGTAGACATTCAGGATAAGCGGATATTTTTTTGATGCATCAAAATGGCTCGGCTTGATCAACCAACCGTCCATCTTCACGCCGTCGCCGATGTCCACCTGGAACATTTCAGTGCGCCCGCCAAGGATCGAAGCGACGTTCGTCTTCAATTCCGCGTTGTCCTGAAACACGCGAACGACTTTATGATCGGGCAGGCTGATGAGATCGGAAACGCCCGGCTCATCGAATTTAGAATAGGTATGAAAAGCCCAGTGGCCGTTAGGAGAAATATGATAGGTGTGCGTGCCCGGTTGATCGTTCGGCGTGATGCGCTCGGACGCACCGCTGCCGTCAAGGCGCGAGCGATACAGATAACGCTGCGTGGCATTCTCCGGCGAGGCGATGTAATAGAGCCAGCCGCCCGCCTCGTCGACCGATGAAATTGAAACCAGATCGAACGCGCCGGTGGTGATCAAGCGCGAACTGCTGTCGCGCGACACGGCGTAGGCGTGACGCCAGCCATCGCGTTCGCTGACGTAGAGCAGTTCCTTGTTGCCGTCTTTGCCAATCCACACAAAGTCATTGTTGATGACGTTGTCCACATCCACCCAGGCATTGTCGCGATCCTGAAACATTAGCCGAACGTCGCTGGTTTTTGCGTCCGCCAGCCAGATATTGTTCGTGTTTTGGAGACGATTCATTTGTTGAAGAATCACCGTGGCGGGATCGGCCCAGCCGATGCGCGGAATGTAAATATTGCGCGGATCTCCGGGTGTCTTGACCCAACGCACTGGGCCGCCGGATGCCTTCACGACGCCGAGGCGCACTGCCGAATTGGTCTGGCCCGGTTTCGGATAGTGATAGCGCGTGAGTTTGGGATACAGCGAGTCGGTGTAATTGATCAGCGTGAATTCCGGCACATTGCTTTGGTCGAATTGGAGAAACGCGAGGCGCTGGCTGTCCGGACTCCATTCGAACGCTTCCCGGATATAAAACTCCTCCTCATTCACCCAATCGGAAGTGCCGTTGATGATGTTCTCTGAACCATCCGATGTCAGCCGTTTGATGGAGCCGTTGCGGATGGTTTCCACATAAAGGTTATTGCTGCGCACATAAGCCGCGCGCGTTCCATCCGGTGACAGCCGCGCGTAGAGCAAACCGGAATTCGTTTTCCCGCCGAGCTTGCGCCACGAATGTTCACGCTTATCGAGCACCCAATAATCATCCGC
>DASZPR010000311.1:0-5204 GCA_035550235.1 Verrucomicrobiia bacterium
TTCGACGAACGTGATGGAATTCGTGTCCGAATCGATGTTCGCGCCGCGCGCCGTGACGTATGCAGTGACCGGAACGATCGGAGCAGTCGTGCGCCCCTGGAAGAACGTCGCGGAACTTGTCCGGGCTTTGAGCGTGCCGCCGTTGAAGTAGAACGTCGCGGTGGATCCGGTGGTGGCGCTCCCCGATGAGGAAGTGGCCGTGCCCACATTGTTCGCGACAATTGTTCCGCCATCCAGGTTCACAATGCCGGGAATGCTGCTGTTGATGCTGCGTGAAACATCCAGCGTGCCGCAGTTCAACAGAGCCGAATTCGTAATCGTCAATGTGCCATTACCGCGGCTCGCCACAAAGAACGTGCCGAAGTTGGTAGCCAGCAGGCTGGAATTCGTCGTGTTCGGGGACACACCAATATTCATCGTTCCACCAAACAGGTTCACCGTCGATACGGCGGTGCCGCTGCCGTTGGCGCCCTGGAACTGGCTCGCGATATTGAACGTGCCACCGTATTGATTGATGGTGGAAGAGGCTCCGCCCGCCGAGCCCGTATTGAAGCGCGCGGAGGTCGTAAAGACGCCGTTGCTGAAGTTCAGCGTGGACGTCGCGTTGGCGGTGCCACCCATTTGATTATCTTGCGGAACACCCTGCGGCGACGTGCTCACCAGCTTCGGCGCGCTGGTCGCGCTTCCGAAGTTAAATGTGCCGCTGTTGATTGCCAGCGCCCACGGCACCGTCGAGGTTGTCGATGCCGCATTATCCATCAGCGTCCAATTCGCACTGCTGTCATTCACGTTGATAAGATTCGTGCCCCCGTTTGCCACCGACCTGCCCAACAGGTTCGTGAGGATACCCGTGCCGGTCAGTGTGTTGGTGGTGAATCCAAGGCCGGCGTGCGTGTTCGTGATGCCGCCGCCGATAATCAAAGGCGCCCCCGTTCCGTTCAGCGAAATGCTGCTTGCGTAATCCACCGGCAGATTGACCGTCTGCGGATTCGGCGAATTGTTCACCACACCACCGGTCAGCGTCACCGCGTTGCCGCTGAGGGTGAATGTGCTCGCGCCGCCATTGAACGTAAGGTTCGAATATGTCGTGTCCGGTGCCGTGTCGTTGAGCGGAGTCAACCGCGTTGCCCCGTCAAAGAAGAGCGAGTCGTTGGGATAAATCACCGTTCCGCCCCAATTCTTGCTATCCGACCAGTTGTTGCCCGTCGGGCTTCCGCCGGTCCACGTCACGACATATGGTGACGCCGTCAACACCAGGTCGATCGTGCTGTTCAACACGTCGTTCGAGAGGAAGGCATTGGGGAAGTTCGTCTCACCCATGTTGAATCCGCCCACGAAAGTCGCTGAGCTGTAGCTGATGATTGGAATCACGATCGGCACCGGCTGGCCGTCCGGCACATTCGCCACGCCGGTGATATTGACATAATTGGTCGTCCCCGCCGTGGTCAGGCTGTTGACAACGATGCTGGGGCTTGGGCTCATGAAGTTCGCATTGGCATTCAGCGTGATTGTCGAATTGGTCGTGCTCAGGGAGGTGACATTCACAATATTGGTTCCCACCACGAAATTACCGCCGCTGGCCGAGCCAACAACAGGAAGAGTCATTGCCCAGGCAGCGGTCGAGATATCAAACGCTCCGCCGCGCGGGAAAATCCCGGAGCTGCTCGAGACGGAACCTGCACTGGTCAACGCGAGCGCGCCGCTGTTCACGACCGTCGCGCCCGTGTAAGGTTCGGAGATATTGATTGAAAGTGTGCCGCTGCCGTTCTGGACCAGCGATCCCGCGCCGGTGACGGTCTGCGCGAGCGTGAGATTGTCCGTGCGCTTGAAAGCCAGCGTGCCTTCGACATCCCAACTGCCCACCGCCGGCAGGTTGCCGTTCGCATCATTATTGCCGATCTGCACCGTTCCGGCGTTGATGGCCACGGGGCCGGCAAAATCATTGGTGCCCGTGTTGTCGAGGATCAGTGTTCCGTTGCCGCTCTTGGTCAAGCCCGTGCTGCCGCTGACTTTGCCTGTGCCCGTGAAAAGATAAGTCGCTGTATTATTATTGACCGTGAAATCGCCGGGCGTCAGGACCATGGTGAGATTCACATTGGGCGTGCCGGTCAGCGTATCGTCAAATGTAACCGTGTCACCCTGGTTGTAATTTACCGCTGTGGAGTTGGTCAGCCAGTTCAATGTGCCGGCATTGGTCGTCCAGTCGCCCGTCGGCGTGCCGCTCCAGCGAATCGATTTCAACTGGGCCAAAGCCGGTCCGTTGGTGATGACGATGTCGATCGACAGACCGTTGACATTATTGGAAATGTAACCCTGAAGAGAGCCCGGCAATGTTCCGTTCGTAAAGGTGGTGTTGTCACCCAGAGTATTCACATACGAAATCAGCGGGAATTGGGCCGGATAGGAGAAAAAGGTCGGCACGCTGGTCACGTTGATCGTGTTCGCCGCGCCGCCAGCCGTGAGATTGTTGGCGAAAACGGAGGCGCTTAACTTACCTGCAAGGGTCAATGTGGAGTCGGACAATGAAACATTGTCAATGACGTTGGTGGGGAACCCGATATTGCCCCCGCCTGACATGTTGATTGCACCGCCGTTGACGGTGATGGTCGCCGAACCAGCGGTGGTGGTTTTGAAGATATTGCCGGCGCAATTGACGGTGCCACCGGGAATAGTCAAGTTACCCGTAGAGGTGCCGAGAGTCTGGTTTACCAGCGAGAGTCCGCCAGTGCCAACGACGAGGGTGGCTCCGGCGCCAAGCGTCGCGTTCGTTCCGACGGTCAGCGTCGCAGTAGAAGTGGCCCCGGAATTTCCCGAGCAAATGGCCATATTGATAGTGGTCGCATCAACGGTGCCGATCGTGAACTGGAGTTCACCGTCCGCAGTAATGGGCGATCCGTTGCCCGTTTCCTGACCCATAACCAAGGTCGCGAGTTTCATGTCCACAGGGTGGTCGTTGAAGAACAGGCGGCCGCGCGAAGTGCCGCTGGTGCCGCCGGCGTTGCGCCAGCCGAGGGTCATGTTGGCCCGGTCGGAATCGGCGCCGGACGTGCCGCGCCAGCGGATACCGCCGGTCGTGTTTCCGGAAGCAAACTGGATCGTTCCGCCAGAGCGTTGCGAACCGATAAGATTGCTGCTGACGTTGAAGATGTTGGTGCCTGTACCCAGATTCAGCGTTCCGCTGACACTGCTGCTGCTGGCGCTGGCTTCGAAGCTGAAGTTGGTCGCCGTGATGGAATTGGAAACGGCGGCGAGGGTCATGTTGCCGATGCTCCTTGCACCGTTATTTCCCAGGTTGAACGTCCCCGTCGGCACTGCATAGACGAAGTTGGACAGGCCCGAAAAATCCGCGGTGGCGGTCGATGCCGAACCGGAAGTGCCCGAGTTGCCGACATTAAAGGTGCTGCCATAGGCCAGCAACGTGCCGCCGCCCGTCAAGGCGACCGAAGTGATGATGTTATCTGCACTGATTCCGCCGATCGTCACATTGCTTGCCGTCAAAGTGACCCCCGCGGGGATTGCGGTGACGTGCCATTGGCCACTGGTCGAATTGGTGTAACGCAGCGTCCCGACCGTGGTGTTGGCGTCCACGACATTATTTACAGTAAGCGCATCTGAAACCGTACCGTTCACGCCAAAAACCGCGGTATCGGCGGCGCCGGGAGTTCCCACAGGAAGCCAATTCGCCGTGTCCGACCAATTGGTGGTTGCAGTTGTAAAGTTAGCGCCGTTCCAAACTTCCACAGCCGCCGAGGCGAAACGCGCGGAGGCGGCGATGACAGCCAAGGTGAGCAGGCTGCGGAGTTTTGATACGGTGATGATTTTAACTGTTGGGGCTTTCATAATGACTCGACGTATTTTTGTGATGCGGGACAAGACACCTGGTTGACTGGGAAATTTGACGTCAATAAAAAC
The DNA here is from genome assembly GCA_035550235.1 of Verrucomicrobiia bacterium. Lineage (GTDB taxonomy): Bacteria > Verrucomicrobiota > Verrucomicrobiia > Limisphaerales > DASXHY01 > DASXHY01. The sequence continues at coordinate 3,913 of DASZPR010000311.1, forward strand.
TCACGAAATGACGGTTAATTGATTTTTGGTTTTCGAATGAATTTTCAACACTGCGATCAAAACTTTTTCAGACCAGCAGAAATCAGCGGTTAATTATTCGACGGGGCCGATTGAACCAAAACGTCGCTTTCAAAAAGACTCTGCCGCGGCAGAATCGCACAACATCCACATTTCGCTTTTGGTGCATCGTTACCATAGCATAAGAGCAGAGAGTCGAATATTAAATTGAACATTTGTTCTAGGGGGGCGCAGCGTTACACCGTTCTTGAAACCACAGCTTTATTTTGGAGTGCGATGGCAGAGCATAGCGGCGACATCGCTTTTTAATCCCGCGAAGCGGAGTAGCGATGGTCCAGACGCGCGGGTCTTGGGGTGCTTGCGCCGCGCGGAGGATTTGATTCTTCCGCAAATGTCTCCGAAATGGAAATTCAAGTCTGCGAGAAAACCGGGCGCGCCGTCGTGGGAAAAGACAACGACTATGGATTGCTTGCGTCTCAGTGAGCCCGCAAAGACTCCCGCGCTATTTTAGTGCAAAACTACTGAGCGTCACCTTCAACGAGGAAGTTTTTCCGGGCTCCAAAATTAATTTGTTCGCGTTCACGTTGCCGGATTCCACGCAGACCATTTGCTGGTATTCGTCATTTCCAAAGTCCGGCATCTGTTGTGCCTTCGCGATCCACGGATTCCACACGACGGTCGAAGAAGAATTTTTCTTTTCCACTCGAATCACCCGCCCGAGCCGCGCGTCGCGAATGTCCACTGTGCCCGTCGCGTCCAGGTAAACGCGATCCACTTCAGACGTAATCCGAATCGCTTCGTCCGTTTCCGTTTTCTTCGCAAAATTCGCCACTTTGTCCAGGTAGGAAACACCTTTCAATCCGGCAATGGTCGTAGCTGCGATATCGTCCACCGTGAAATAAGTATGGAGGCATTCCTCAAACTCCAGCTTCGCATCCTCCGAGTTATTGGTGACGATCAGTTCGAGCGTTAACGACTCATTCACCGTCACGACATATTCCGCCACGAAGGGTGGATAAGCTCCCGCTTCCGGATAATTTGGCAACCGGAACCGCGCGCTCACGCTGCCATCCGCCGCCGGAATAATCTCCTTGATCTCCCACGTCTTGATCCGCGCGAAACCATGCATCGGCATGCCCTCCCGCGGACCAAACCACGGAAAAATCACCGGGATGCCGCCGCGAATTGGCTGGTTCGCCTCAAACCGGCTGCACTGGCTGAGAAAAAGCATGGGCGCCTCATGATGTTTCTTGAAATGCGTCACATGCGCGCCG
>DASZPR010000312.1:0-4570 GCA_035550235.1 Verrucomicrobiia bacterium
CGACTTCCGCGATGGGCCATTTGCGGCAGGAACAAATGGGCAATGCGACGGGCATTTACAATTTGATGCGCAATCTCGGTGGCAGCTTCGGCATCGCGGGTGTCACCACGATGATTGCGCGCCGGGCGCAGGTGCACCAGGCGTTGATGGTCGGGCACATGACGCCTTACGACCACGCCTACACGGAGCAACTCGCCGGCGCGACGCATGCGCTGGCTGCGCACAGCGGTTCCTGGCTCGCGCACGAGCAAGCGCTCGGGTTGCTTTACAATTCTTTGCTTCAGCAGAGCAATTTGTGGGCATTCGTGGAAAACTTTAGGCTGTTTGGTGTTTTGTGCTTGGTTTGCCTGCCGCTGGTTTTATTATTTAAGCGCGTGCAACGCGGCCAGAAACCGATCGCGGCGCACTGACAGAAATGGGTCAATGGATTTTTGCATTTTTGGATAATGGGGACCGGTGGCGTGAAGTTTGTTTATACATCAATTCATTTATCCATTCATCCAGTAACACATGACCGTCACACTTTTCATCCCCTGCTTCGTGGACCTGATGTACCCGCGTGTGGCCATCAGCATCGTCGAGATTTTCGAGAAGCTCGGGCACAAAATTGAATACCCGGAAGAACTCACCTGCTGCGGACAACCGGCATTCAATTCCGGCTATTGGCCCGAAGCGCGCGAAGTCGCCCTGCCCGTCCTGCAACGGTTGAAAAATGCCGAGGCGGTGGTCATCGCATCCGGGTCGTGCGGCGCGATGATCAAAGTTTTCTATCCGCAACTCTTCGCCGGCACCGAGCACGAAAAGGCCGCAAAAGAACTTTCCGCGAAGTGCTACGAATTTTCCGATTTTCTGGTGACGAAACTTGGCGTCACCGATCTCGGCGCCCGCTTCCCGCACAAGGTGACTTTCCACGACGGCTGCCATGGGTTGCGCGAGCTCGGCAATAAAAAGCCCGCGCGCGATTTGCTCGCCAAAGTGCGCGACCTGGAGCTCACGGAAATGCGCGATGCCGAAACGTGCTGCGGTTTCGGCGGCACATTCGCCGCGAAGTTCCCGATGATTTCCACCGCGATGGGTGAAGTGAAATGTGCCTCCGCCACCGAGACGGGCGCGGAATATATCGTTTCCAACGATTCAAGTTGCCTGATGCACGTGCAGGGATTGATTGATAAAGAGGGCCGCAAGCTCAAAACCATTCACCTGGCCGAGGTGTTGACGAGCAAATGATTTTTAACCACGGTTGAATTATTTTTGCGATGAGCAGTCCGTCCCAACAATTTACCGAGCAGGCCGAAGTGCTCACGCACGATTTGCGGCATCGCGACATCGTCCAAACCGCGTTGCGCAAATACGAAGTCGTGCGCGATAAATCACGCGGCGCGTTCCAGGATTATCGCTCCGCGCGTCAGGCTGCCGCCGAGACCAAGTGGGAAGCCGTCAATCATCTCGATAAATATCTCGAGCAACTCACGAAGAATCTCGAGGCGCGCGGCACGAAGGTCCATTGGGCCACGACCGGCGAGCAGGCGCGCGAGATCATCCTCGGCATCATTCGCGAAAAGAAGGCGCGCTCGATCGTCAAGTCGAAGGCGATGACTTCCGAAGAGATTCACCTCAATCACGCGCTCGAACATGAGGGCTTCGAAGTGGTCGAGTCGGACCTTGGTGAATTCATCGTTCAACTCCGCAAGGAAGCGCCGTATCACATCGTGTTTCCCGCGATGCACCTGACGCGCGGCGACATCAAGGAATTGTTCAACCGCGAACTCAAGTCCACTTCGTCGGATAATCCGGAGGAGTTGACGATGGTTGCGCGACGCGTGTTGCGGCAGAAATATATTCACGCGGACATCGGTTTCACCGGCGCGAATTTCGCCATCGCCGAAACCGGCATGGTTTCGATCACGGAAAATGAAGGCAACGCCCGCCTCACTGCTGCGCTGCCGAAAACGATGATCACACTCCTCGGCATCGAGAAAGTGCTGCCGCGCCTGGAAGACCTCGCGTTGTTTCTGCCCCTGCTGGCGACGTCCGGCACCGGGCAGGCGTTGACGTGTTACAACACGATGTATGGCGGCCCTCGGCAACCCGGCGAAACCGACGGCCCGGAGGAATGGCACGTCGTGCTGCTGGATAATCGCCGCACGGAACTGCTCGCCGATCCGGAGCAGCGCGATGCGCTGCATTGTATCCGTTGCGGCGCGTGCCTGAATGTCTGCCCGATTTTCCGCAACGTCGGCGGCCACACTTACGGCACCACGTATTCGGGCCCCATCGGCTCGGTCATCACGCCGCATTTGCGCGGCTTGCAGGATTGGAAGCATCTTTCGTTTTCGAGTTCGCTCTGCGGCGCATGCAGTGAGACGTGCCCGGTGAAAATTGACCTCGCGCATCACCTGCTCCAAAACCGCCGCAACGCTTCGGAACAAAAGCCGTCGTTCTGGTGGCAAACCGGATTCAGGATGTTCTCGTTCATTTTTAATCGGCCGGCGCTTTACAAACTGATTGGTCCGCTCGGCCGTATCGGACAAAAATTGCATCCGCTCGTCAAAGGCACAAAGCTGGACCCGGCCTATTCGTGGACGAAAACGCGGGAAGCGCCAAAGATCGCGCCACAGACGTTCAAGGAATATTGGAGGAACCGTTCATGACCGAACGCGAAAAAATCTTCGCGCGCATCCGCGAGGCGCTGACCGTTCAGGCGCCACTGCCCGGACATCATGGCGAGACCGGGCATCGCCCGGCGTCCAACGGCGCCCCATCGGCGCACGCCCGCGAATGGCTTCCGCCGACCGGCGATTCTTTCGAAGACCAACTCGCTCGCTTTCGCGCGAATGCGGCCGATCTCAAGGCCACGTTTTACCTTGCGAACAATCGCGACGAACTGGCGAAGTTGCTGCTCGAATTACGTGACGTGGAAGGTTGGAAAAAAGTCGCCTCGCACGGCGGGGAATTGACCGATGCCGCGTGCAAAACACTGGCGCTCCCCGTGTGCCGCACGGACCAACCGTTCGACGCCAGTGAACTCGAAGCGTGCGATGCGGGCATCACCGAATGCGACGCGCTCGTCGCACAAACCGGCAGCGTGCTGGTCACGAACCGCAGCGCCGGCGGACGTGCCCTATCCGTGTTGCCGCCGCACCACGTGGTCATCGCGAGGCGGGATCAATTGCTGCGCGATTTGCCGGCGGCCTTTGAGCTGTTGAAGAAAAAATACGCCGCGAATTATCCCAGCATGATTTCGTTCATCACGGGACCGAGCCGCACGGGCGATATCGAGCGCATCCTCGTCCTTGGTGCGCACGGGCCGAAGAAGCTGACGATTTTCTGCGTGTAGTTTCGTTTGTAGTTCCGCCTTTAGCGTGCCCAAAGCCGAGTAAACGCGGAACTACAAACAAAACTACTGGTGAGCCGCCTGTGTTACTATCCCCGCGCGCTTCTTCAGCTTCTCGACATCCGCCTTGTTGATGTAATCCACCAGATTCTCCCAGCCAGGGTTGAAATGGAAACCGCCCTCTTTCATTTCCTGAATCGCAGCCTCTTTCGTCCAACCGCAAATCACGACCCGATACATCGCGCAAATCATCCCTGTCCGATCCGCGCCGCGTTGGCAATGGACGAACAGCGGAAGATTGTTCGTATTGCTCGCGATTTTTAGAAATGCAACCACGTCCTCATCCTCGGCGTGCCACGGTTTCATGTGCAATCGCGCGAGTTTCAACTCACCGCTGGAAATCAGGCTTTGATCGGAATGGAAGCTGCGGAGGTTCAACACGGTTTTGACGCCCATCGATTTCAATTCCACCATCCCCTGCGCACTCGGCTGTGCGCCGCGGTAAAGATTGGTCGTCACTTCGTAGAAATTCGAGAGGCCGGGTTTGCTTAGTGGAGCGGCCCACTTTGCGGGGCGAGTCGTGAGCTCGTTAGTTGAACCGGCGAAAGATAAGTTCGCTGCGAAGAAGATTGCAAAAGCTGCCGTCCAAAAAGTGCGAGTGCTCATTCCACAAACCTTGTAGCAGCCGACGCGAGGGGGCTCACGCTTTTTCTGCGTAAGCATCAGAATATGGAGACAGGCAGGATGCCTGTCTGCTTTGTAGAAAACATATTCCCCTGAACCCTGAGCACCACCTCACCCCGACCCTCTCCCCCATTTCATGGCGGAGAGGGAGACGGATGGCACCGGAATTTTTCGCGATTCTCTCGCAATTGGAATCTTTTCTATAGTGCAGATGCCTGTCCTACTATCTTCCCTTGAACCGGTGCATTTGCGCGCGTTTTAGTTCGCGATCGGACTCACGCTTTTTCAAATCCTCGCGCTTGTCATATTGCGCTTTGCCTTTGCCGACGCCCAACGCGACTTTCACCTTGCCGTTTTTCCAGTAAAGCGACAACGGCACGAGTGCATTCCCCTCCACCGACGCCAGGCTGAACAATTTCCGGATCTCGGATTTGTGCAGCAGAAGTTTCCGCACGGCCTTCGGTTCGTGATTCTGGAGGTTGCCCTGCGCGTATTCATCGATATGCGCGTTGTAGAGAAACACCTGGTTGTTCTCCACGCGCGCAAAAGCAT
>DASZPR010000313.1:0-4232 GCA_035550235.1 Verrucomicrobiia bacterium
TATCGGTCAGCTATCACCATTTGAATTGGCAACCGCCCACGGACGTCACTTTCGATGGCGAACCGTGGCAAAACCTCGATGAAACTCCTTTAAGCTGGACCGACTACGCGCGGCGCCTGGATTTGTCGCGGGCGCAAATTGTGGAACGCAAGGGGCGGGATGTCGTCGCGCTGGAACGAACGGAAGCGGGGTTTGAAATTTTTCTCGATGATTCGCCGAATGGTTCGGACCGGTATGAAGTGACCATTGCCATACCGTGGAGGCGGACGAACGAAAACCACCATTGAGATGCCTCAGGCAGCAGCCCAATCGTCAGGAGGAAACTAATTGCTTATGATGAAATCATTACTAGGCTGCTCATTGTTGTTTTTAGCGATCCTGACTGTGCGAGCGGGGGATTATTCACAGATGCCTGGGCATTTTGGAGCGTTCGGATCGGAAGAAAATTTAGCAGTAGCGGACGAATTTGTTCTGAGCCAGGACACAAAAATAAGGCAGATAAACTGGTGGGGCGACAATATGCCGAAACCCGCCAAAAACTTCAAAATTCGTCTATTTTCAGATAATGAAGGGCAACCTGGAACGTTGCTGTTGGAAACGGATCGCGCAAGTATTTTGAAGCGTAAAACCGGGGACTTTCTGATTCGGGGAGAAGGACGGGACGATCCTGATTTGTATCCGGAGTTTCAATACACGCTCGTATTGCGGCACCCGTTTGCGGCGAAAGCAGGCGTTAAATACTGGTTAAGCGTGCTGAGTGAAATCGGCGACCAATGGACTTGGGAAATGTCAGGCAGCGAACAGAATCCTGGTGTGCAGCGCAGTCTCTACGGTGACCCGATTAATGGCCCTTGGACACCGTTTGATTATAACACAGCGTTCGTCATAGGCCCGGTTCCCAAACAACGGCTAGGAAAGCCAATTAGGCGGTAAAAACAACTAATAGCGAGTGGAAGATCCAAAATAAAAGCCGGAATTTTAATTCCGGCTTTTCGTTTTTGTAATGGATCTAAAGTTTATTTCTTGCGCTTCCAGGCGACGAGACCCACCAGACCGCCGAGGACGCCCAAAGCGGCGATAGAGGGCTCCGGGACAGGGGTAGCGAAGACGCTGAAATTATCGATGCGATCGGTACCGCCGGACAGGAGAGTGCCTCCATTGGCTGAGACCGTATCGGCTACCGTGAGACGAACCAAAACTGAAGAAGAATCGTCGATTGCCGACCCCAAGTTGAATGTTGAAGTGTAAAGGCTGGAAGCAGTTGTAGCGTTCCAAGTCGGATTCGGAGATGCATTGGCGAAGACTGAATATGAGCCGATACCCGTGAAATTTGCTCCTCCATCCAAACTGTAGGACAGATTGTAGTGCCCCGGCCCGGTATTACTGCTGGTTTGGTCAAAAGAAAGGGAAAGTCCGTGGACACCAGTAGTGCTGAATTGGAACTGGGCATAATCGCCGACTGCCCAGGCAGTAGCGCTAAGGGAATGAGCAGAACCGTTGCCGGCGGGGCTACTAAATGTTGCAGTACCGGCGTGAACCTCTGATGCAGTGCCGGAGCCAACATCGGCATTGATACCGCTCAGAGTCGTACTGGATCCAGTGATACTGGCTGAAGTGGTTTCAAACGTCCAAGTCGCGATGGTTTGGGCGAAAGACGGAACCGTGGAAACGGCGGCCAAAGTGGCAAGTGCTAAAAACTTTTTCATGATACAACAGGTTCAATTTTCTGAATTGGGCGAACGCTGTCGATTCAAAGACCTAACGTTCCGCCATACAAGAGTGAATATTCAAAAGTTATTCACAAAATGCTGACAAACGTTGGATGAATCGTACAACCAAACTCAGCATTGGTTCCAAGTGTAGTGAAACCGGGTGTCGGACCGGTGTCGGCCTTGTTACGTTATTGGGAAGAAGAGGGAGACAGGTCCGCCTGCGTCTGACTTCGGCGCGACGAGCTGGAAGCCTGCCCTACATTTGTTCGAGCGTTTCGATTCCCAACGCGTTCAGGCCTTGCTTCAGGACTTTGGCCGTGAGATCGCAGAGCGCGAGACGGCTTTCGCGGGTAGCGCCTTCGCTTTTAAGCACCGGGCAATGTTCGTAAAACGAAGTGAATTTGCCGGCGAGTTCGTAGAGGTAGTTGCAGAGGAAATTGGGCCGGCATTCCTCCGCGGCGGCTTCGAGGGTTAGGCCGAAGTTGAGCAGATGCTTGGCGAGGGCGAGTTCTTCCGGAGCGGATAGTAGGACGTTTCGTGTTTCGTGTTCCGTGTTCCGTGTTCCGTGTTCGGATTTTCGGAAGATGCTGCGAAGGCGCGCATACGCATAAAGCAGATACGGCGCAGTGTTGCCTTGGAGAGCAAGCATTTTATCCCAACTGAAAACGTAATCGCTCTGGCGATTGGGCAATAGGTCGGCGTATTTCACGGCACCGATGCCGACGACGCGGGCGATTTCAGGCCAAGTCTTTTCCGGCAGGCGATCCGATTCCGCGCGTTCCAGTTGTTTGGTTTTGACGACCTCCAGGGCGCGTTCAATCGCTTCATCCAGCAATTCGTCCAGTTTCACGGTGTCGCCGGAGCGCGTTTTGAAGGGCTTGCCGTCTTCACCCATGATTTTGCCGAAACCGACGTGGAGAGCTTTTACGCGTTTGAAAGCCTCGGGCTGCCAGCGGGCAAAAACGAGGAAGAGTTTTTTGAAATGCGGGCCCTGGCGGTCGTCGACCACGTAAATAATCTCGTCTGCAGACCACGTTTTGATGCGGTAATCCAGCGTGGCAAGATCGGTGGTCATGTAATTAAATCCACCGTCGCGCTTGCGAATCAATGCCGGGTCGGCCACCCATTCGCCGTCGCGATTCACGAGAAAGGGATCTTCCTTGGGAGGTAATGAGCCGTCGCTGAACACCGCAATGGCGCCTTCGCTTTCGCGAGCGATGCCGCGCGCGAGCAGATCGTTGACAATGTTGCCGAGTTGCGAGTTATAAAAACTTTCGCCGAGCGTGTGATCGAACTTCACGCCGAGGCGGCCGTAGATTTGGTCGAATTGCTTTTCGGACAGGCGAATCATTTCTTTCCAGATGGCGAGATTTTCGGCGTCGCCGCCCTGGAGCTTCACCAATTCCGCCATCGCGGCGCGATGCGTCTCGGGATTGTAAGAGGGTTTCTCGTTGTCGCATTGGGGGCTGATGATTCGGTAGATGCGGTCCAGTTCCGCGATCGGGTCGCGCTCCAGAGCCGCCTTGTCGAGCAAGGTTTTCCAGCCGAGCAGCAACATGCCAAATTGCGTGCCCCAATCGCCGATGTGGTTGTCGCTGATGACGCGATGACCGATGAGGCGAAAAATGCGCTGGAGAGAATCGCCAATGCCGGTGGAGCGAATGTGGCCCACGTGCATGGGCTTGGCGACGTTCGGTGAGCTGAAATCGACGACCACGGTTTTGGGCTGCGTGGTTTTGTCGAAAAATAAATGCTCGCCGCGCGCGGCGGACTCAAGGGTCTTGGATAGCGCGGCGGGTTTGAGCGTGAAATTCAAAAAGCCGGCGCCGGCGATTTCTACTTTGTCGCACCATTCGGACACGTCGAGTTTCGCGAGGACATCGGTGGCGAGCTGGCGCGGGTTCAGCTTGCGCGTTTTCGCGAGGGACATCAGCGCGTTGCTTTGGTAATCGCCGAATTTCGGGTCGGGGCACGGGCGGACGAGGACCGAGGAGGTATCCGCATCAGGCAGGACGGAGCGCACGGCGGACTGCAGGGCGAGTTCAATGGATTTATGGGGCAGCACAGGCGTGGCGGCAAAAACGCGGTTCAACGGCTCCCAGGGGCCGCTATTTCCGACCTTGTTCCCGGATGATCCTGAGCATCGCCTCGGCATCGGGCGCTTGTTCGAGCGCCTGGCGGAATTCGGCTTTGTGCAGGAGTTTGGCGATATTGGCCAGGGTATGGAGGTGCTTTTGGAACTGCCCCTGGGGCACCAGGAAAAGCATGACGAGATTCACCGGCTGGTTGTCCAGGGCATCGAAATTGACGCCGGAGCGAGAGCGACCGAGAGAGCCCACTACTTCGTAGATGAGGTCCGTCGAGGCATGGGGGATTCCAATGCCGAAGCCGATGCCGGTGCTCCTGGAGGATTCGCGCTTTTTGACAACAGCGGCGATGGCATCGTGGTGTTCCGGCTTAATTTTGCCGGTGGTCACCAGATTGTTAATGAGCTCGTCAATCGCCTCCCATCGGTTCGTC
>DASZPR010000314.1:0-3476 GCA_035550235.1 Verrucomicrobiia bacterium
ATTTTTTAAACCGCTCTAAAACCGTATGCGGCTTGCTGCAACCACAGAGGTAAACTGGCGTGAGCAGCTTTTTAGCAGGGCCTCTTTAAATCGACAACGTAAATACCATTTATTTGGTTCCGTAGTTCTAGGGACTCGCCGATGGTAACTGGTGGCTGAAGCGTTTCCTGATTAGGTAATTCGTTTACCGTCAATACCGCCAAGGCATTGCTAAAAAGGTATTTAACGTATCCCAATTCATCCGGGCAGTTTTATACATTGCAAATGCGGCAGCGGCTTTGGGCTACACGTCCGCATTTACTCATGGCCGGAATGCGGCATATTCAAAGGGTGATTACCAATCAGTCAATTTCCGCGTCATGAGAATTTTGCGGCGTGCCATCATCGCAACCGCGGCTGTGCTGTTGGCGTTGCCTGTGTTGGCCGATGTGACCATTACCAACGACACAATGGTGACCACCTGGTCGGATTCCTTTGCGCGGGGCCTTTACGGTCAGCGGCAGAATTTTTTCCTCGGCAGTTTTTTCATCAATTATTATCCGCAATATTTTGTTTCGTATCGCGACCACAGCCGGAGCGGCGCCGGGAATTCTGAAATGGTTTACGACCGCATGCCGATGTATGGCATTCCCGACGCCGGAGCATGCTACGGAAAAACCAACGGATTGAATTTCTTCTACGTGAGTGATAACGGCGCCGACTTCGCCGGGGGTAACTATGATTCCAATTCCGTCTACGGATTCTTCAAAGAAATACTTCAATACCCGACGAATGCCTATGACCGGCTGGGCGTGTTCACCAATGATTGGAGCCAGCCCAATCCGCAGAACATTTTCCAAAGCGTTGTGATTGGAGCTATCGCTTACCATGCATCCAACGGTATCTCGGGCGCCGAGGATTTCTCCAACGGCGCCCGCAACGCGGCGCTCGAGGACGGCGCGCCGTATGTCGACTCCTGGTCCAACCTCGTCAGCGTCGTCACGAATGCCTACTTCAACGGACCCAATCTCTGGTGGAACGAGTTTCTGGATCATCCGGGAAACGAATTACAATTGCTCTGGACTCTAACCACCCTGCGCAGCCTGGGCGTGGACACGAACACTTACACAGCGATCATCGATTTTAATACCACGACGGTTTCGTCGACGAACCATTGCACAGTCACCGGCCTGTCCCGCAACGGAAATGGCCTCACATTTACCTTTCACGCGGACCGAATGGCGCCCGGCTTTTACGTGCCGGATGGCAACATCACCAATGATTGCCGCGGCGCCTTCACGCTGATGCCTTCCGTCGGCAATCAGTTCTGCGAAATTCTCCGCATCACCAATCTTCCCGCGGGAAATTACGAACTCGATATCGATGGCAGCAATGTCGTGACACTGTCGGCGGCTCAACTGGCGGCGGGATACAATCAATTCACGAATTACAACGGAGCGTTTTGGGCGCAAAAAAAGGAAATTCTAGGACTGATGTGCGACCTGCTCGACGTCTTACGCTCGGATGCCTGCACGGACGCACATCCCGGCAGCAATTTTCTGATCGAAAATTACGAGTCCTGGGCTCGCGCCCGCTGGCCCACGAACAAAAACATCAGCGTCGACTATTACATTGCGCAAATGTCCGACCGCGAGTCAGAACTCCAGGCCGAGGACGTTCTGATTCACGCGGCCGCGCAGCAGACCAATCACACATTTTCAGTGAAGCTCTTGCCGCAGCCCATCTTGAATGTCGCCACCGTCGGCGATCAGATAGTTCTTTCGTGGACCAACGCCGGCTGCGCGCTGCAATCCGCGTCAAACATTGAGGGACCTTTCGTCACCATTCCGGCCGCCACGAGCCCTTACACCAATTCGAGCGCCGGCCCGTCGATTTTCTTCCGCTTAACGGCGACCAATTATTAAAGCGCATAACAAAAAGAGGTTGTGGTAGGGCGCGTCACTCCGTGCGCGCCGTCGTCTGGCTGGCTCATTTTCCAATCACCGGCAAACTCGCGGCGGCAACCGCCTGGCCAATGCGGCGGCTCTTTTCATCCGGGACATGTAGCTTTATCGAATCGGCGGATTCGGGAAATTCCGTATCGAGCACCTCTCGGGCTTTTGCCAGCGCAACATCTCCACCGGCGCCCGTCGTCACGCGCCCCAGCACCAACATGTGCTCAAACTCATAAAATTCGCGATATAGCGCGATGGTATAACCAAGGTAAACACCGATGGTTTCGTAGATGCCGACGACACGTTGATCGCCTTTCGCTATCAACCGCTGTATCTCCACGAGACGTTCAGGCAGTGATAATTCTGCGGGCAATTGAATCTTCGCAGCCGGCAAAAGTTTGTTCACCGCCTGTTGCGAAAAATATAAAACACCCACGCCGCGGTCGCCGGACCATTCATCCACTGCAGCGTCGGGATTATAATCCGCCGGAGCAAACGCGAGTTCATTCAGCCAACCAGTCATGCAACCGCTCGGATTGATATACCCCGCCGCCTGGCTGGAACCCATCGCCATACCGAGCAGCCCGTTCACCTTGAGCGACATCGCACCCGCGAGCGCGGTCACGTCGCCGTCATTAGCCACTTCGACCGGCACTTTCCATTCCTCGCGAAGGCGCAGAAAAATATTTTTAGCCTCGGCAAAACGCTCGGCAGGCACCGCACGGAAAAGCGACGCCACTTTGATTTGGTTGTCGACAATGACACCCGCCGAACTGCCGCCAATCGCATCGACACGCGGCAGTTGCGCGGCAGCCTTTCGCAACCCGTCATTCAAATGCGTGTAATGATAGTTGGGGTCCGCTTGGTCCTTTGGGTTCCATGGAAATTCGTTAGTGTAGACCACTTCCCCGTTTTTCACAGCGGACACTTTGTAATCACTCGCACCGAGATCGAACCCAATGCGGCAGCCGTCAAGATGACCGCCGAGCGACGCATTCATTTCCTTTTCGTCTGGCACAGCCTCCGCATTCATGAGTGCAACTTCAAATGGCCGCTCGTAAACGCGAGTCATCAGTTCAACATCAAACGCGCGCTCACCCGTGTTGGAATACGCGCGGCGAATTTGCTCGCCAATTTCTTTGGGACCACCGAAATGAATTTTCCAACCACCTCGCGCCCACAGCAGAAATTTAATGATACGCTCAACATAACATCGCGTCTCAGCGGCGCGGGGATCCGCGAGCGTTTCATAGCGCGAAAGCAAACCGCCCTCGCGTTCGAGACCAATCACGATGGGAACGGCCGCGGCGGATTTCTTTGCCTTCGCCAAATAGTCGCGATGGAACAACGCGGGAGGCTGAAATTCCGGATCAAGCGGCGCAGGAACGCGGAGTTGAGTTGATTTGTAAGCCGAGGTTGTCACTTTTCAAAAGTTTTGCCTGCTGTTGAAGGCACACGATTTTTATCCCAAAGCCGGTTGATGACCTTTAACAAAACAGTTCCGCCCACGATAAAAATCGCCGTGAGAATCAACGCGTCCTT
>DASZPR010000315.1:0-11795 GCA_035550235.1 Verrucomicrobiia bacterium
TGGCGCGATGGAGATTTTGAACTCGACATCAAATTGCTGTCACAATAAAATTGAATCCCCCCATTTGTTGCTGGTTCAAATGGGGGGATTCAATTTTTAATCTTAGCCTTAAAACCAGACAGTCTTTCTCTCTTTGGACTATCTTCTCGGGGCCAAATCCTTGGCCTTGCACTCCTATTCGCGACCTCCATTAACTTTGAATCGAAGGCACTCTCGAAATTCTTTGAAATTTAGATGCGTCAGCCCTGTCAACACGCCCAAAACCGGCTGGCAAAATATCGCGGAAAAAATACAATATTTGCATGGCAGTGACCCGACATTGTTGGAAGTGTGGACGCGAATACACGCTGGCGGGCACGCCCGGCCGCTCGGAATCGTGCATCTGCGGCGCGGACTTGAAAGTCTGCCTGAATTGCGTGAGTTATGATCGTAGCGCTGCGCACCAATGCCGCGACCGCCGCGCCGAACCGGTCTTCGACAAACACGTAGCGAATTATTGCGAGTATTTTGAAATGGTTCGCCGCGAGTTCGTAGCCAAAGCGAAAGATGCTTCCGATGCTTCCCGTGAAGACAAGGCGCGCGACGCTTTCAAAAAGTTGTTTGGGGATTAAAACGATTTTTGAAGTTCTGATTCAGCCAGTGCTAACTCCAGTCATCCCGAAGGGATGCCCGATAATAGCCCGGCGATTTATCGCCGGGTGTGGCAGTGGATGGTTCGAGTTCCGAAAGAACGGCTGAGTTTCTGAGGTGATGTCAGTCGTCCCTGCGGGACTTGCTGTAGTGTTGTCGATCCCGGCGATGAATCGCCGGGCTATTGCCAAAAGTTCCTTCGGAACAAAACTCCGGGTGAAATCTGTTAGCGCTCCACATTCGTACAACAAAAAACCCTCCCGATTTCTCGGGAGGGTTGTTTGAGAAGCTCTAACTATTAGAACTTGTAGATGACTTGCGCTGCGAGCAGGTAGGCGTTGCGGCGATCCGGGAAGCTGGTGCCTCCGAAGAACTTGCCGTTGTCGCCATGATCCCAGCGAGCTTCCACGCGGCTGATCACGTTCTTCCACAGGTCATATTGAGCTGTGAGAGTGCCGGACCAGATTTTCGCGCGGGGGAAGGCCCCCGTGAGCAATTGGGTGGAATCATCCGTGAATTCACCACGGCCGCTGAAGCTGAGTTTTTCAGTCGCCTGGAAGGTCGCGTAGAGCGCACCGTCCCAGATGGTTCCGTCCGCGAGGCCGGCGTCTCTGGCAGCGTCATGCACCTGGACGAAGTCCAGCGCGGCGCCGAGTTTCAACGCCGAGATAGGCGTATTCATGGTCAAGCCAGCGTACACATTGGCCTGGTCGGCTCCGAATCCGTTGACTGCGCTATTGAAGCCATTGACGACACCGAAGGACAGCGTCGAGCCACCAGCCCAACCCCAGCTTGAGGGAGCGGTGAGAGCGACTGCGCCCATATAGGTCTTCGAGGATTCAGCCAGGATACGGCCGCCGTTGTTCGGGCCTTGGGCGCGCTCGTTGATGGAGGGTCCGAAGGTATCCGCAATACCGGCGGTCAGGCTCACCATATCATTCACCTTGTAGGTGCCGAGGATGCCCGTGTGGGTCGTCGGTTCGATGGTGAATCCATAGGAATGGGTATAGTTCGGATTATTGACGGAAGCCAATGATTCGTAACCGATGATGGTATCGAACACGCCGATCTTCCAGTCGAGGCCATTGCCCACCGGGGTGCGCAAGGAAACATAGGCCTGGCGAATCGCGATATCCGAGCTTCCAACGCCGATTGAGGTCGTGCCGAGCGCGCTGGCGTCGGGTCCGAGCCACAGGTCGACATGGTAACCAGCCGCCCATTCGCTTTCATCCAACGGCTTGTCGAGCGAGAGCTGGACGACGTTCAGATTGAACCCGTCCGCCTTGCTGGCGCCGCCGAATGAATAAGGCGGGGTATTTGCATTGCCGGTCCCCAGATTCCATTGGGCCGACGTATCCACATATCCGCTCAACGTTGTCGAAGAGAGCGACGTCAACACAGTTGCCGGCGCTGCCGCGTCCTGAGCCACGGCTGCGGAATTCCAACTAACCAATCCGACTGCTGCCAGTCCTAATGTCCATTTATTAAACTTCATTTGGTTCCTCCAGTTTAGTTTATTAATTTTGGTACACGTTTTTGTACACTACGAATTGGGGTAAAAACAGTTTACCCCCGGCACCAACCCGGTGCATTTGCCCGAATTGTTAGGTAAAATCGCGGGATTTGACAACAAGTTTTTTCGCCACCCCTCCCCCGGGCTTGTGGTGCAGCCCAAAAATAAGGCACCCTGTCCGGTGCCCGCCTGGCCTTTTTTGAACAAAATCCGGCCTAAAGCCATGATTGCCGGGGCTCTGTTCCAGAATCGTAACATTTACGCGCACCGGTGTAGATTGGAACGACGGCTGCTAGCAAGGAACGCAGATTTTAAACATTACGCATCAGCTATGGCCTCATTCATGTATGTCGCGCGGGAAACCTCCTCCGGTCGGGAGATCCGCAGTTCAGTGGAAGCCGGCACCGAGCAGGCGGCCATCGCCGCCTTGCTGAACCGGAATTTGCTCGTCGTCTCCATCCAGGAAAAGGTCGGCAAGAAGGGAAAGACTTCCGGCGGCAAGGTCGCCCTGGCTGACCTCGTTATCTTTACCCGCCAGTTGGCCACCATGATTGATGCCGGTCTGGCGATGGTGCAATCGCTCCAGGCTCTGGCCGAGCAAACCACCAACAAGGTGATGCGCGACGTGATCAAAGACGTCTGCGCCCGCGTCGAAGCCGGTGACAGCTTTTCCGAAGCGCTGCAAAAGCATCCCAAAGTTTATAACCGCCTGTATGTGGCAATGGTTTCAGCCGGTGAAAAAGGCGGTTTGCTCGCAGAAATTCTGGCTCGCCTGGCCACTTATTTGGAAAATACCGCGCGCCTGCGCAAGAAGGTCAAGTCGGCCCTGATGTATCCCACCGTCGTCAGCGTTGTGGCGGTGCTGATCACCATGTTCCTCTTGATCAAGGTCGTTCCGGTGTTCGGCGATGTGTATTCCGGCTTCGGCGCCAAATTGCCGGCCCCGACCCAGTTCCTGATTGATCTCAGTAATGCCATGAAGAAGTATCTCCTGTTCATCATTGTGGCTGCCGGTGGCGCCGTCTGGGGCTGGATTTATTTCATCAAGACCCCGGCTGGGCGTGAGTTTTGGGACAGGAACCGCATCAAACTGCCCATTTTTGGTGGTATCGCGCATAAGATTTGCCTCGCCCGCTTCACGCGCACGCTGGCGTCCTTGATCCGTTCGGGTGTGCCGATTCTTGAAGTCCTTCAAATCGTTTCGCAGACCGTCGGCAATGTCATCATGGAGAAGGCCATCCGGGTATCGGCCAGTGATATCGAGCGCGGCCAAAGCATTTCGTCCGCATTGTCCAAGCACCCCATTTTCCCGAGCATGGTCATCCGCATGATCACCGCCGGCGAACAAACCGGCAAAATCGACAACATGCTGGAACGCATCTCCGACTTCCTGGATGAGGAAATCGAAACGGTATTGTCGGGATTGACCTCCATGATTGAGCCCATCCTCATCGTTTTCCTCGGTGTGGTCATCGGCGGCATGGTGATTTGTATGTTCCTGCCGATCTTCAAACTGAGCGAAATCGTCAGCGGCAATAAGTAAATTTAGAGAACTGGTCCTGACTGGCAGGGCGGAAGGCAACTTCCGCCCTGCAGTTTTTTTCTTCCTTTCGGCTCCCCGGTTCCTATCATCCCCAGCTTACCGGGCCACTGCCGGTGAACTGAACTCGAACTTGAACTTATGCCATTGACTCATACCCGCGAACTGTTCGCTAAAGCCCTTAAGGGCAAATACGCGCTGGGAGCTTTCAACGTCAACAACATGGAGCTGCTCCAGGCCATCATTGAAGCCTGTGAAGAGGAAAAAGCGCCGGTGATGTTGCAAATCTCCAAAGGCGCCCGGCAATATGCCAACCCGGTTTACCTCAAGAAATTGATTGAAGCCGCGGTCAGCCTTTCCAACATCCCGATCGCCGTCCATTTGGACCATGGCGATTCCTTCGAGCTCTGCAAGGAATGCATCGATGAAGGATTCACCAGCGTCATGATCGACGCGAGCCATGAGCCGTTCGAAAAGAACGTAGAGATCTGCAAAAAGGTCGTGGACTACGCCCACAAGCATAATTGCGTGGTGGAAGGCGAGCTCGGCATGCTCGTCGGCGCGCAGCATGATGACGGCGAAGAAGGCGGCGGTTATTCCAAGGGCGGTGCCTACACTCACCCCGACGAAGCCGTGCAATTCGTCAAAGCGTCCGGAGTGGACTCGCTCGCGGTGGCCATCGGCAACTCCCATGGCGCCTATAAATTCAAGGGCGAACAACATCTTGATCTCGAACGTCTCAAGGCGATTAAAAAGGCATTGATGGATGCCGGCCTCGGCGATTACCCGCTGGTGTTGCACGGCGCTTCGAGCGTGCCGAAGGATTTGGCCGAAGAAATCAATAAATACGGCGGCAAACTCGGCACCGACACCGCCGGCGTGCCCGAAGCGGACATCGAAGTCGCCCGCCGCACCGGTTGCACGAAGGTGAACATCGACACCGACCTGCGCCTCGCGATGACGGCGGCGATTCGCAAAGTATTGTTCGAGAACCCGAAGGAATTCGATCCTCGCAAATACCTCGCGCCGGCTCGTACCAAAGTGAAAGAACTCGTGCGGCACAAAATCAAAAACGTGCTCTGCTGCGCCGGGCATGCGTTTGACTGATTGAGTTTTGTAGCGGCGGTCTGTGCCCGCCGGAAAATCTGAAAGCGCGGTCTTATCTTTGATGAGGCCGCGTTTTTATTTGCCTGCGATTAGTTAGTGACCGGCGCGACGGGTGGCAAATTGGTTTCCGCGCCGGATTTCGTGGCGAGTGGCGTGTCGGATAGATTCAATTCCCCCGGCACAATCGTAATCGCAATCCGCCGGTTTTTCGCGCGGCCTTCAGCAGTCGAGTTATCCGCGACGGGCCGGAATTCACCATAGCCCACCGCCCCCACACGATGCGGATCCACGCCCGCGTGCTCGGTCAGAAAATGCACCGCCGCCAGCGCTCGTGCGGTGGAAAGCTCCCAGTTGCTGGCGAAACGGCTTTGGGCCGTCTGCCGGATTGGAATATTGTCTGTATGTCCAATGACGTGAATCGCCAGGTCCGGATGCTCTTGAAGGATGGAGGCAATTTTGCGCATAACCACCTCCCCATCCGGCTTGAGAACCGCTTCGCCGGAATCGAACATCACCCGGTCAACGATGTTCACCGTGAGCCGGCCTTGCAGTTTGGAAATGGTCACGTCCTTGGATTCAAGCTGCGAACGCATTTCGTCTTCCAGGGATTTGGAATTTTTCGAAACCTGTTCTTTTTCCTTTTGCAACGCGGCGACCTGGTTCGTCAGGCTGGCGATCAAGTCCTGGTTGGTCTGGATTTGCGCCTTGGCGCTGGCGAGATCGGCTTTCAAAGCGTCCGCCGCCGACTGCATGGTTTCCACGTCCTTTTGATGCTGCGCATTGGATGAATTCCACAGGCCGAGAAGAATAGCCGCCGCGATCGCCATCACGATGGCGACCAGCCAGCCAATCCACGCGCTCGGTGAAGATTTGTTCTTCCCGGTGACGTGATCGGTGAACGGCTGCGGGCTCGCGCTCATGACCTCTACAAGATGTCAGGTTTCTTCCGGCTGCAAGAAAGAAAAATCGCGCGAGTAAATTTATTGGTGGGGCAAAGCTCGTGAGATTGCGGCTCCCGAGGACGCTCGCCCCACCAAATAATAGGCGGTGCGGTTATTTATGCGCATCCACTATCACCGTGACCATCCAACCCACGCCAAACTTATCCGTGACCATGCCAAAACGCGGCGACCAGAATGTTTTCGCCAACGGCATGCCGACTTTTCCGCCTTCCGCGAGGGCGTTGAAGAAGCGGTCGACTTCAGCCGGAGTGGAAACCGCGAGCGACAGGGAAAAGCCCTCGAATTTCGCCCCGTCCAACGAACAGCCATCGGAGGCCATGACGACCGTTTGGCCGACACGGAAGCTGGTATGCATGATTTTATTTTCAAAACCCGGCGGCACCATGCCCGGCGGCGGCGGTTCGGGGCTTTCCTTGTAGCGCATCGTCATCATGACTTCGGCGCCCAGGGCTTTTTTGTAGAATTCAACGGCTTCCTCGCAACGGCCGTTGAAGAACAGATACGGTTGAACGACTCCATTATTTTTTTGTGTGCTCATAATAGGTTATTTTGAGTTTTCAATTCTATGACGAACGAACCTGCCTTGTCAGGACAAGCAGGTGTCATTTTTGAAAATTTTTTCGCCCGCTGGCTGTGGGCGTTCCAATGTCAGCAAATATTTAAAGAAAGTATCGAGTCATTTGCTGGAAACAAGACCCACGATTGACAGACGGTGAGATGCTTTGGGCGGCCAGATGACAATATTTTCATTCAGTTTCCATTTTGTGTTCATGAGGGAGTGGTAGATTTCTTCCATGAATGCCAAGTGGACAATAGGCGTCGCGTTGGTGGTTCTCGGGGTGATCGTCGTGATGCGGTCACATCGACCACAGGCTATCCTTTCTGCACCGCATCAACAGTCTTCACCAGTGGTGCAAACGGTGAAACCGGTTGAACAGACAGTGGCTATTGAACCGGTTCCTCAACCGCAAAGTCAGGAAGCGCCAAAGCCAAAAGCAGCGCCGAAAGCCCGCACCCCAAACCCGCCCCTCGCCCAGGGCAACGTCAAACCGGGCAAGGAGCCATTGCACGATCCGGATGCCCATGATGCCCTGGCCTTGGTGGGAATTGATCCCAACGCGGAACAATACTGGCTGGACGCGATTTTCGATACGAGCCTGCCGGACAACGAGCGCGAGGATTTGATGGAGGATTTGAACGAGACCGGATTTGCCGACCCAAAGAACCTTACCCCGGATGATTTGCCGTTGATCGTGACCCGCCTCCAAATCATTCAGCAAATCCTGCCGCAAGCCGATCCCTTCATGCAGGATCATCTTCTCGAGGCTTACAAAGACCTGGGCAACATGTATTCAAAAGCTGGCGGACGATAAAAATTCTTTACGGCACTTTTGTCCGTTGTAGGTCCGGTTAATGTCTATCCTCCTGGCCTCGTCGTTTTTGCCAAATTATCGCTGACAAAAAGCGCACGGCCGGTTGTTGCCGTGGAAGAACTGATTTAGACAAACGCCGCGTTTTACGCTAGTTTGCCCGCGATGACAATCAGTCCCCAATCGCCCATGCGCGACGTGCTGGAGCAATTTCCCGGCGCGCAACGCGCCTTGTTTCGCCGCTACCATATCGGCGGTTGCAGTAGCTGCGGGTTCAGCCCGGACGAAACGCTGGCTGGAGTTTGTGAGCGCAACGGCGGTTTGGATGTCAATGAAGTCCTCGCACATATCCAATCCAGCCACGAGCAAGACGCGAAGATTTTGATTTCGCCGAAGGAACTCGCGGAAGCGCGGAAGCAGGACAAATCGCTACGCCTCGTGGACGTCCGTTCGCGCGAGGAATTTGAAGCGGTGCATATCGAAGGTTCCACATTACTGTCGCAGGATGTCATGCGGCAAATCATGGGCGACGGCTCGAATACGAAGCCGTTGGTGGTGGTGGATCATCAGGGCAAAAACAGCCTGGACGCCGCGGCATATTTCATGGGTCACGGTTTGCAAAATGTTCGTTGCCTGCGCGGCGGCATCGATGCCTGGGCGCAGGAAGTGGATCCGGAGATGAGAAGATACAAAGTGGGATAGGAATTAAACGCAAAGACGCAAAGATTCAAAATATTTTTGATAAATTTCTGCTCTTTCTTTGCGCCTTAGCAGCTTGGCGCCTTTGCGTTAAAAGTTATGAATAATGATCTGCAAAAGAAAATTTCGGATGCCATCGCGAATCCGCAAAACATGGGCGAACTCGCCAATGCGGACGCTATCGGCACGGTGGGTAATTCCGATTGTGGTGAAATGCTCCGCATGTGGGTGAAGTTCAAGGATGAGAACGGCAAGAAAGTCATCGACCGCGCCACCTTCCAATCCTTCGGCTGCGAAACGGCCATCGCGGTCGCCAGCCTCGCGACGGAATTGATTCGTGGCAAGACGGCTGAGGAAGCACTGTCCCTGAAAACCGAAGAACTCGCCGGCGAACTCGGGCCACTGCCGCCGATGAAAATCCACTGCGCGCAGCTCGTGGAAGGCGCGCTGCGTTCCGCTTTGGAGCCTCAAGCTCCGGTCCCGGAACAGCCAATAGCTCTCGCCGCCGCTCCCACGCTTCTAGATAATTTCTCCAAGCCTAAAGAAGGCCTCAAGATCACTTTTCTTGATCAGGAAAAGCAGGGATAAAGTCAAACGAGTAGGTAGCGGTAGAAATTGCGACTTCCAACTGCAACCACTCTAATTTGCCCGAGAAACTGATCGATTATGAAAAGAGCATTCCTGGTTATATTGGCCGTTTTGGCAGTTGCGTTTTTGGGAATTTCGCAATCGTCGACGAACGTTTTCCCACAAGACCATAACTTTAACAATCCGCCAAATACATTCTCATCAGAAAAAGAACTTAGAGAAAATCTCTCTGTGGACGAATCGCACGAATATGAAGCATCCGGAAAAAAGTTTTTTGTATGTCTTTCAAGCTTCCCATCGATGGGTGTTACTAAGGAAAGGGTGACCTGTTGGTATCATTTGCCGAATTCGAATAAACTTGTTCGAGTTTGGGATGTTCGCTTGGTCAATGCGGGAGAAGTTAAGTTTGACTATGAGACAAGAACCACACGTCTGTCGCTTATCGCCGTGTCCAATATCGAAATCGACGGTAATCCAATGAAAGGCCAGCCTTTGGCTTCCGTAGTACTTACCCTTTTGGGAACAGATATGGCTGTTGACTTCTAAGCTGATACTAGATTCCTGTTTGCCCCAAAAGCAGTTTCGAAGCGAGGATTTCTCTGGAGCTTGGTGCTTGGGATTTTGGAGCTTGTCCGCGGGACACTGTCCCGTTTGTGTCTCGTTATTGGTCAGAAACAGGACAGTCATACAGTGGTTTTACGGAGTTCTCCCGTTTTTGCCCCGGGAACGGTCCCCAAACACCCGGGGGGAAGCCCGTGGCACCTTTGATGCTTAATCCCACAACATGATGATTGTAGGATTAGTCATAGCAGGGTTCGCGGTAACGGGTGTGGTGCTCGGCATGTTCGTCGCCAAGACCGCTCCGGTCGGTTACCAGGACGAAAAGGGCTTCCATTTTGGAGCCCAATCGGCCGAGACCCTCGCTTTCGACGTTCAGCACGCCAAGGCTGCCTAAGTCTGGTTCGGTGTTCGACCGTCCCGGTTGCCGCTCAGGCAACTTCCTTCGTCTGATATTCCCTTCCCGCCGCCAGTATCATTGGCCGCAATTCCTGCATCAGTTTCGCAAAGTTTTCCAACGACACCTGTTGCGCCGCATCGCTGAGGGCCTCCGCCGGATTTGGATGCACTTCAATCAGCAACGCATCCGCGCCCATCGCGACCGCGCCTTTGCACACTGCGGCCACCAGGTCCGCCCGGCCAACCGCCTGGCTGGGATCGATAAC
Source organism: Verrucomicrobiia bacterium (assembly GCA_035550235.1). Classification (GTDB taxonomy): domain Bacteria; phylum Verrucomicrobiota; class Verrucomicrobiia; order Limisphaerales; family DASXHY01; genus DASXHY01. The sequence continues at coordinate 9,633 of DASZPR010000315.1, forward strand.
AATCGGGCAATGCGATTCCTTTTTAATGATCGGAATCGCCGCCAGGTCGAGCGTGTTGCGCGTGTAGGTTTCGAACGTGCGAATGCCGCGTTCGCAGAACATCAGGTTGGGATTCTCGTGAGCGAGCACGTATTCGCCGGCCAGCAACCATTCCTCGACCTTCATGGAAAGGCCGCGCTTGAGCAGGATGGGTTTGCCGGTTTTGGCAGCGGCGATGAGTAATTGGAAATTCTGCGCATTGCGCGCGCCGATCTGAATAATGTCCGTGTATTCAGCCACCAATTCCGCGTGCGATTCAGAAAGCAATTCCGTGATCACCGGCAGCCCGGTTTCCTTGCGCGCCTTCGCGAGCAGCTTTAATCCTTTTTCGCCGAGCCCCTGGAATTCGTACGGCGACGTGCGCGGCTTGAACGCGCCGCCGCGCAGAATCGTGGCGCCGGCTTCCTTGACCGCGACGGCAGTGGTCATCAATTGCTTCTCGCTCTCGACTGAACACGGCCCGGCCATGACGTGAAATTTTTTACCGCCGATCAAATGGTCGCGGACCTTGACCGTGGAATCCGTGGGATGCGCTTCGCGGCTCACGAGTTTGTAGCGCTTTTGAATCGGCAATACGCTCTCGATTTCCTGCGGGAACACCGTGGCCAGCGCCTCGAGCGATTGATGCGTGAGCTCATCGCCGATGGCGCCGATGACGGTGCGAGCCACGCCGCGCATCACGTGCGGCTGGTAGCCGAGTTTGCGGATTTCCTTGAGGACGGCGGTCTCTTGTTTCTTCGAGAGATTAGGTTTGAGAACAATGATCATAGTTTGGTTGCCATCGTCCTGCGGGCACAAAAAAACCGCAGGAGCGACCTGCGGCAGATTGGTGGTTTGGGGCGTTTAACACGACCGCAAGCACCCGCCTGCCGCATTGGTAAACCAATACCATGCGGTAAAGCTAAAGCTCTTGCGAATCGAATTCACGAGGGAAGTCTACCACTAGGGGTGAGGGCGTCAAGCGGGAGTGGCGCGTTGAGGAAAGCTCCAGAGAAACTGCAAGCACTAAACTCCAATCCGCCTCAGCCCTACTGGGCGAGAGTCGGAAATTGGAGGTTGGAGCTTCTGTGGAGCTTGGACGCTTGGTCCTTGGAGCTTTTCAAAATCTACCTCGGCCGCGCGTGCTTATCCGTCGGCTTGCGATGCACGCTCGGCATCCGGATCCACCGCTGCCCAAAAACTCCAATCACGCGCGTCGCCGCCGTCAGCGATTCGGCATTCACATGTTGATGCCCGTGGATGAACACCTGCGGCCGCGCGCGTTCGATGTAGGCATTGAAAGCTTTGAACCCAACATGGACACCATCGTCCCATTGATGGATCAAGTGCGGTGAATTGTGGGCAATGAAAACATCGACGGGCGGGAAGTCTTTGAGCATTTTCTCCGCCTCTTCCTGTTCATAAAGAAAATGGCCGCGGGGTTTGTAGCGCCACGAACCATTGAAACCGCCGAATTTCAGCCCGTCATGCTCGACTACTTTGAGATGCAAATCCTTGATCGGCGGGTGAAACGAGGCGGAACTGTCGTGATTACCTTTCACGGCAAAAATGTGCCGGCATAGCGTCATTTCCGCCACGCGCATGATGAAGGAATCGGAAACATCCCCGCAGCTAATCAGCAAGTCCGCGCGCAATTCGCGGTCAAAATCAATTTGTTCTTCGTCAGCAACAACCAGTGTTCTCATGCATTACCCAGTGGAAAGGAGCAGAATTCATTCCGCTATTAATGAGAAACGCAGTCGAATCATTAACCATAAATCGGAGTGCAAAATATTTGCAAGCACTCACCTATTTGTAGGAGACGACGTGAGGAGTCTCTAATTTAAATAATTGATCAGAGCCTCCTCACGTCGTCTCCTACAAAAGAGTCACGGAAACAACCCCCGCACCTTCTTCGCCTCCTGCACGCGTTTGACGCCAAGACTCATCGCCGCGAGGCGCATGGGGATTTTTTCCTTCCGACTCGTGTTCAGAATTTGCGTCCACGCGGTTTCCAGGATGCGAAATAATTTGTCGACCACTTCAGTCTCGCCCCAGAAAAAGCTTTGCAAGTCCTGCACCCATTCAAAGTAGCTGACCACCACGCCGCCGGCATTGCAGAGAATATCCGGGATGATGAAAATT
>DASZPR010000316.1:0-4897 GCA_035550235.1 Verrucomicrobiia bacterium
GATCTGGATTTGGGAATTCAACGCCTCAACCGGGAACTGCCCGACAGCCCGGCGGCCTCGCAGACCGCCGTCCAACTCACCGGGGTTTATCACAATCTATTGCGGCAATGGGCGGAAGTGTAGGGTGAAAATTCGGGGGAATATTTTTTGGCCGTATTTGACCGCGGGCGTGGCAACGATCCCTGGACGAAGCAATCGCGGCGATTGAAAGAACGCTCCGGCGGCTCTATGAAAACCTTCACTGCAAACCAGTATGATGCGTACCGCATCAGCATCCCGAGTGTTTTCACGCTCATGCTGTGGCTCGGTTGTTTGCTGGTTGGCGGGCTTGGATTCATAATTCATTACCCACAACCCCACTCCCCACCAGCGCAGCCTTCACCAATGAAGGTTGAAATGTTGGAAGTGAAATTAACCGATGACCCACAGCCGGCGCCCGAGTCCTCCCACAATTCCACGGTCAGCGATCCGCTCGCGCATCCGCAAATTCCGCAACCCGTAGCTGTGGCGCAACCTTCGCCAGCCATTGCCTTCGCGCTGCCGGTGAAAGGTCCGGTGCGCATTGTGGAAACGAGCCGCGCCGCCTACTCGCAGCCCTCCACTCCCGCGCCAACAACGCCCGCTCCGCAGCCACTGACTTTCGGCGAAGGCGAAGGCAGGCAACCCGCTCCGGAATATCCCGAACGCGCCCGCCGCGCCGGACAGGAAGGCTCGGTCACCGTGCGCTTTACTGTGGCGGAAGACGGTCATATCACCGCAGCCGAAGTTATTGAACCATGCCGCTGGCCGCTTTTAAACCAATCCGCGCTTCATGCGGTGAGGGAACGTTGGCGTTTTGTGCCGGGGCCAATCCGTATTTACGATGTCCCAATCCATTTTCAACTAAGAGCCAAATGATTTTATGAACCCGTTACTCGCAAATATTGTTGTTGATATCTTTCTTCGCGGCGGCCCCATGATGTGGCCGATTCTCTTTTGCTTGATTGCCGCTCTCGTGGTGGCGGTGGAACGTTCGCTCTGGTGGTGGTCGCTGAACCGGCGCGTGAAAATGGAGGAGCTGGATAAAACGTTCGAAACCATCAGCGACGGACAATTTGAAGAAGGCATCAAGCTGACTCGCGACAATAATGATCCGTTTCTCGCAACGGTGAACCAGGGATTGATCCACGCCCACAGCTCCCTGCTCGGCGCGATGCAATTGCGGGCGATGGATGAAATCGAAAATGCCGAAAAGCGGCTCTGGATTCTTGGCACATTCATCACCCTCGCGCCGCTGTTGGGATTGCTCGGCACGGTGACGGGCATCATGCACTCGTTTCATTTCGTCGGTCAGGAGGAACTCGCCGCTGTCAAAGTCAGCGGTGGCATCGCGGAAGCATTGATCGCCACGGCGTGCGGCCTGGGCATCGCGATCCTCTGTTTGCTGCCCTACAATTTTTTCAACCGAAAGCTCGCGCAATTCCGCTCGCGCCTGGAACGCACCATCAACCACGTTGAGTTGCTCGTGGAATCCGCCAAACACCACGGTCACGATCTCGAGGAATTTGCCCGGCAACGCGCGGTAGCCAGTCGGGCCCGCGCCGCTGTCTAATCACCCCAACCCATTTCATTATGCCGGTCAAACTTGGCTCCAAGCTCCCGCAGGAAAGCGAAGCGCGCATCGAAATCATTCCGCTCATCGACATCATGTTCTTTCTGCTCGCCAGTTTCATGCTGGTGAGTTTGAGCATGGTCAATCTCAAGAGCGTAAAGGTGAATCTTCCAACCGCCACCACCGCCACCCTCGATACCAAAAATGATTTCATCAGTCTCTCCGTGGATAAATCCGGCGCGGCCTTCTTCGACAAACAACCCGTCGGCCTTAACGAACTCGCGCAACGCCTCAACGTGGCTCATCAAACCAACGAAAACGTCCGCGTCTTCATCAGCGGCGATAAGGATGCTCGACACGGCGACGTCATTCACGTGCTCGACGTCGTGCGTTCGTCCGGCATTCAAAAAGTTGCGTTTGAAATCCAGGAAGCGCCCGCCACACCATGAACCGCGCGTTGCAATACCTGAACTTTTTTGGCGTGCTGGCGTTAGCCGCTCTCTGCGCCATTCAATGGCAGCACGACCGTCAGTTGAATCTCCAAACCATCCAGCTCGAAAAAACCCGACAATCCCAACAACAGAAAATTTTCGAACAGGAAGAAACCGCCCGCGGACTTTCCGCCGACCTCACGGATTTCAAACAACGTTTCAAGACCGAACATGACGACCTTGAAGAAACGAAACGAAAATTGCGCGAAAACGAAACCGCCGCTGCCGCCCTGACGCTCGAACGCGAGCAACTGAAAGAAAGCATCACCAATTGGACCGCCGCCGTGGCCCAGCGCGATGTGCTCATGAAAGAAGCCAACAGCCGCATTGAGGAAGTGTCCGCGCAATTAAATGGTTCGATCCGAAAATACAACGAATTGGCGACCAATTATAACAACGTGGTGAGAGAGCTGAACGAAGCCCGCGCAAAATCGATTGCCACCAACAGCCCATGAACCCGCGCAACGAACTAGCCAGCACCTGGATGAAGCGCGGCATTGCGTTGCTGAACGAAAATACCGTTTCGAGCCTCCACCAGGCCATCGGCTGTTTCGACAAAGCGATTGCATTGAGAAGCGCCCTTCCGTTGGACGCCAACCACCGTTTTCGCTACGGCCTGGCTGCCGGTTGGATGAATCGTGGCGATGCTCTCACGCGTCTCGGCTCTTCCAAACACCTCGCCGAAGCATTGTGCTCGTATGACGAAGCGCTGAAATACCTTAGCCTTTTGCCGCTCGACGAAGACCCGCTGTTCCGAAAACGCATGGCCGTCGCCTGGATGAATCGCGGCGTGACTCTGCTTGCGCGAGGCAGCGATTTTGCGGAAGCCGAACGCTCCTTCAAGCAAAGCATCGCCCTGCTGGAACATGCGCAAGCCGCCGCCATCGCGGAGCGAAGTCAACTCCTGGGCTGCGCCTGGATGAATGTGGCGAATACGCTCTTGCGATCTCCACAACCGCAATTGAGCCAAGCCCGGGAGGCCGCGCGGACGGCCATTGAACACCTTGCCGAAGCCGAAAATGTGGACACAGTCTCCGCCGAAGCCGGCTTGAAAGCCCGTCATGTTTTGTGCCAGGCAATCGTGCGAATTTCAGCAGAGCCGACCTGCGACGAATCCTCCGCAAAAGAATTGCTCATTGAGGCCATGGATGCCGTGGACGACGGATTGAAGCTCGCGCGCGCATGGGAACTGCGAAACGTCCTCCGGTTCCGCGATCTGACGAGCGAACTTTTTTCCTTCGGCGTGCGCGCCTGTCAAATGTGCCAGCCGCAATTCCTCGTCGAATTTATTTCTGAGAGCGTGGACCCGCAGGTATCTCCCGGAGCAAATGTCAGTGGCAAAATGTATGTCGAGGCCCTGGGCGCCCTCTGGCGCGAACTCCGCGAATCTCAAAAGAAAGGGTTTGGCCAACTCAATGAACAGTTTCCGCAATGGATGCAAAAACTGAATGAATTATCTTCGGTGGAACGGCGCCTCCATGAATTGGTAACGCGGACAGGCGCTCAACATTGCCTATAAGGGCGGGTCGAGTTCAGAGCGCGGTGCAGCCGCCGAAGTGCACTTTTACGTCAATCAGCCACCGGCATCACCACTGCCGGAACCAGCCGCACCGGCCCAATCAAACCCGATTCCAACAACGCATCATCCTTCGTCCAATGATGCCAGGTCGTGAAGGTGAACCGGCCGGTCGGACTCGGCTTGCCGTCCAACACCCATTGCGGCCATTCGCGCAGGCGTTTGCCGTTCCATTGACGATCATCAGGAAGTTGTTCGTCGCCAATCAGTCGATTCGGCCAGAGGTTGGTGATTTTGATTTCCAATTTGTTTTTGCCGGGCTGCGCGGCGCTGGTGATGTCCACGCGGAATGGCGGTTTCCACAAAATGCCGAGCGGTTTTCCGTTCACCCAAACTTCCGCCAGGTTTTTGACGCGGCCAAGGTCCAGCCAAAGCGACTGATTGGTGCGCAGATCACTTGATTGGAGGGTAATCTCTTTCGTGTAGGTCGCCGTGCCGGAAAAATATTTCACGCCGCTGTCGGTGGAATCCGTCCAAGACATCAACTTGTTGAAAGTGACGCTCGCTGGCGCGCCCCAGTTGGGCGGAAAAGTGAGAGTCCAGGCGCCGGAAATTTCAATGGGAGCGGGCGGCCCACTGGTCAACGTGCTGATGGATGACCCGGAGGCCATGGCAAGACTCACTCCGCCACGCGCGGTGGAAGTAACGACGAGTTTTCCGTCGGGTGCAACTCGCAGCGTGAACGCTGGCGGCTCGCCGGACGTTGCCGCTTTGCCGATGGTGAGCGTGTCGTTTTCCGCGACCATTACGGATTTGCGAACGCCATCAAGCGAGTAATCCACGCGACACTCCTTCGGTTTGCCGCTCACTGGATCGGCGCCGGCAAGCGCATTGTCGATTTGCACAGACAGCCCGCCGTTATCAACGAGGCGGGAAAGTTTCGCGGTGAGGTCAATCGTCTTCCCCGGTTCAGCCGGCAAATCGCCGTAAACGGCTTTGGCAATTGTCGCTCCGGCCGGCAATTCCAGCGTCTGATTCTCGTCCACCGTTTCCGTGTGTTTCTGGCCGTCGGTCGAATACTCCACGCGCAATTGTTTCACGATATTCAAAGCCGGGTCCGCGCCGGCGAACTCGTTGTTTGCGGGAATTTGCGTGCGGCCTTTCGCCAGCAGCGCCTTTACCTTTTTGGTCACGTCCGTAAATTGCGGTTGGCGCTCCACCGCGCCGTAAATCGCGCGATGAATGACCAGTTCCGGCGTGGGCTCCGATTTCTCCTCCGAAATTTTTGTTGAAGCGGAG
>DASZPR010000317.1:0-7079 GCA_035550235.1 Verrucomicrobiia bacterium
AATGATGCGATGGCGGCGGTCAAGGCGGTCGAACTCAGGCCCGATGGCGTCAAAAAAGGCGCCCCCATGAAAACACGCGGCGGGTCTGCGGAAGGGAATTTCCAATTGCCAATCCGCGATGCGCTCCAGGCGATTGAGCAATGGCGTGAACGTCTTCACGCGTTCGACCATCCGCGTAACGCTAGCAGCCAGCAATTCATAAGTCACCGCCCCGGAACGGATTTGGCGCCCGAGCTTTTCCAGTCCGACGTGCACGTAGAGATCGAGCACCTCGCGCCGGCCGATCGCCATGATGCGTTCGCCATTCTGCGATTCAATCCAGCGCAGCGCGGCATACATCAACAGGCCGGCGGCTTCACGGCGGCGAAATCGGTTCGTGACGGTGAGCAGGCGCACCTCATAGAGGCCCTCGCCGGCAAGCTCGGGAAAGTTTTCGCGGCACAGATATTTGTCCACCGAATAACTGCCGAAACCCGGCGGCGTAATGCTCACAAAACCGGCCAGCGCACCGTTAAGTGAAGCCACCAGGTAAATGTTGAACTCGTCGAGCGGATCGTGCAGCGAGCCCAGTTTATTGAGCGCGTGCTGGCCCAGTTCGCGGGCATAAACTTCGTGACGCAAGCGGTAGATTTCCTCGCGTTCCGCGTTTGTGGCGACACGAACGGTGATGCGATTTGAAACAAGTGGCTTTTGCATATGGTAAATGGTTCAGGCGGCCAGCAGCTTTTCGTGTTTCGCCTTGCGTCCAAAGTGCGGAGACGTCTTCAGCATGCGTTTGAACTTCGAGCGGCGTTCGGTGGTTTCCTCCGCTGAATAGAGGCGTTTGACGAGGCCGAGAAAACCGCTTTGCAATTCAGCGACACTCATTTGCTTCGGTTGGAAATTGATGTCGAACAGCGTGCACAATTCCCAAGCTTTGTCGCGCAGAATGCGGCCTTCCTGCCGCAATCGATGATACAGCGGGGTGCCGGGAAACGGAGTCATGAAAGTCACCTGCACTTCGTAAAGCCCCGATTCGCGCACAAAATGAAACACGTCGTCAAAGACTTCCGGCGTTTGCGTGTCGAGGCCGAGAATGAAACAGCCGTTCACGGTGACGCCGTAGGATTGGATTTTTTCGATGGCGGATTTGTAAAAATCCTGTTGGCGCGCTTTCCAATTATTTTTTAGTTCGATGCCATTGAGGCTCGTGCGGGTTGGGCTCTCAAGGCCGATGAGCACTTGCTGGCAGCCGGAATCGCGCATGAGACCGAGCAATTCGTCATCCTCCGCGACGCGCACATCAGCTTCAGTGAACCAACGGACATTTTCGCGCGCCAATTCACGCAGCAATTGTTTGTAGTGTTCGCGATGCACGAAGCTATTGTCGTCAGCGAATTCGACAAACGGCCGCGCCCAGATTTTTTTTATTTCGCGAATTTCGGCGATGACTTTTTCCACGGGTTTCAGTTTGTATCGCGACGTGAGCAGGATGGAGCTGGCGCAGAATTCGCAATGATGCGGGCAGCCGCGGCTGGTTTGCACGGTGAGGCGGTTGTATTTCTCGGGGTCAAGCAGATCGAAGCGGGGCATGGGCGCCTCGCGCAAATCATACTGGCCCGGAGATGACTGCGCATAGAACGGCTTGAGGCAGCCGTTCTCGAAGTCGCGCAGCACCTCCGGCCAGAGGGGTTCCCCTTCGCCAATCACTACAGTGTTGCAGTGCTCCCTGGCTTCTTCGGGCAAAGAACTCACCGTGATGCCGCCCATCACGACCGCGATACCATTCGCGCGGAAATAATCCGCCACGGCGTAAGCCTCCTTCAATTGCGCGGTGAACGTGCTGATGGCGACCAAATCAAAATGCGTGGGCAGCTCCGGCAATTTTTTCAAGTCGGCGATCTCGTGATATTCCACTTCAAACTTTTTTGGCGTTAGCCCTGCGAGTGTGAGCAAACCGAGGCTGGGCAGCGACGCGATGATGCGGTTGCGATCGACGAAGCCCGGCAGCGTGAGGCCGAGTTTCGTGAGTTCTTCGTTGTGCGCGCGCACGCCGCTCATGGCGATGAATCCAATTTTCATGATGGCCTTTCGACTTGTTGAAGCATTTGAGATTTTGCGGAAACGGAAGGCGCATCATCAAACGTTCCGAGCAACAGGTCCCAGGAATATTCGACGATGGCGAAATTTTTGTGAGGCTTTTGGTGATGCAGGAAATGGAGACGCCGCTTGTGTTGAAACCAGCGAAACCGTTCCCACCATACGCCGCGGACGTGGTATTGCCGATGCAGATAAACATGCCACCAGATCGAAAACATCAGGCTGGCGATGTGCACGGCAAAATAAATCCCGGGCAACAGGCAAAATGCGGCGCAGACGATTGGGATAAAAGGAATGGCATAATAACCGGTGATATGTTGCTCGTTGGGAATCCAGCGCTCAGAAAGCGTCACGCGGGCGTATTGGGCGTGGTGGCCTCTCACGTGGACATCGTGCAATTTCGCGATGCGCGGTGCGTGTCCAAAAAGCCGATGAAACACCGCCTGGATCAGCGAAGCGAGATAGTAGGTCGCCAGCGCTGTGATGAAGAGCAAAGCGATTTTCATAATTTTGCGACCTCCACTACCGTCAAGGCGCCACCAGCCACCAGGCTCACCACCGGCAAGGCAAACAGCGAGCGCGCGTTGGGAAAATGCGCCATGAGAATGCAGCAAACTGGCATGGTGATCGCACCCGCGATGAACGCCGAGGACGCCAGCGGCAGCAGCGGGCCGGCAGGCAGCGCGCGGGCGGTGAAATAGAAAAAGAAATTTACCGCGCCCAGTCCGAAAAGCGAAATGTGCGCCAGCCGATACATCCGCCGCGCGAAACTGCCATAGCCGCCAAGCCAGTCTTCACGATGGAAAAACAGCCCGAGCGCGAGCCCCGAAAGAAACCCGAGGAGCATCCCCACCCACGCCGCGAGCAAATTGATTTGCATGGCGTGGTTGTAACTCCGTTCCGCGGCAAAGTGTTAATCGATAAAACTTGGAAGAACATCGGTTGGGTCGATGGTGAGACATCGGCAGACACCAACGCGTTCCCAGGCAAGAAATTGCCGCCAGTTACAGGCTACGGTTTAAAGCGCACAACATACCACGCCTGAGGTCCCATCCCAACGGTCACAATGACATTGGTGGTTGCAATGACAGTCGCATCCGATCTTTGCAGCCAATCCTCCAGCTTCGTGTTTTCCGTCTCCAATTGCAGCCCGCTCACGACGGCGTATTCAATGCCGAGCTTCCGGATGGTTTCCGGTGGGTCATCGATCAACAATGGTTCCACTCGCCGCGAGCCGTATGGTTTCCAAAGTGAAATATCAAGATCATCACCTCGGCCCAGGAACCCGATAGTTTTGAGACCCGGGGGAAACCATTGGCGAACACAGGCCAATGGATCCGCGCGGTACCCATAGACTTCGTAAACTTTTTGCGCGCGCAACAATTGCGGCTGGTTTGGGTGCAGAGCAACAGCCTTCGCCAAAATCGTCTTCGCGGGCCAAAGGGGCCGGGCTGGCGTGGCAACCAAAGCCGCCAGTGCGAGCGCAAACACGATGCCTGCCGCCACCCGCCACCAATGGCGGCGGACGAGACGCCCTTGCCCGGCGCCAATTAAGAGAAGTGGGAACAAAAGCGGATAATAGGGCGTAATCAGCCGGCCCGGTGTGACCATGCCGGTTTTCATGCAATAGGCGAGAAGCGAGAGCCACGGGGCGATTAGGAGGAAACGTGAAACGTGATGCGTGAAACGTGATGGGGGATTCGTATTTCGTGTTTCGTGTTTCGTGTTTCGCATCATTGCCCATCCGGCCACCACCGATATAAGCACAAGCATGCTGACGCCGAAGCCAATTCCAGACGAGTCTTCCGTTGGCATTTCACCGAGCAATTCATAGCCCTCTTCGAAGTTGGCATTCATCAGGCGCACGAGCCCCTGCGGCAGCAATGTCAGCGCGTGCAGATTCCACCAATGGGCCATTGGGAAAAAGGTGGGCACAAAATTATTTGTCACCAGCAACAGTGCATTGCCCAAAATGCCGGCGATGGGATTCTTCATGTTCATGCCGGAACGTTCGATGCTCAGGCCCGACCAATCGTGGATATAATGGATATTGAGCAGAGCCGTGGGGATGAAAGAGACGAGGAGGGCGATGAAAAGGAGGAAGGACCAACCAAAAATATCGAACACTGAACGTCGAACGTCGAACGTCGAAGGGGCGGAGTTAAGCGCCGGATCTCGTCGGCGAAATAATTTCGGAATTAAAGGAAAAATAACAATCACCCACGGAAGTCCCAGCGGCAGATTGCTCGCCTTGGCGCCGACCAACAAAGCGGCGGAAAGCACGGAAAGTCCAAGGTCCAAAGTCCAAGGCCCGAGGCCCGCCATTCCCCCGCCCCCTCGACACTTATCCCGAGCTCGCAAGGCAAAATCCATCATGGCGAGCGCGTAGACCGAGGGGAAAGCGTCATTGGCAATGCCGCCGGCTTGCAGCAGAAAACAATAGCCGGTGGGAACGAGCCACATCCAGTTCCACGCGACGCGCGGACGCACGCCGATCCGGGTCCAAATGCTGAAAATCAAACCAGGCATCAAAATGAACGGAATGAAATTGAGCAAAAACAAAAGGCGGTCGGATTTCAGGAAGAGCAGGAGTGGCGCGGAGAGCCATTCGATGCCGCACGCGCGATCGTTCATGCGGTAATTGGCCGTGTGAATCCAAAACCAGCTACCGTGCTGAAGCCATTGCAATACGCGCGGCAGCCGGTAACTGAGCCCCGTGTGATCGGTGGGAGCATAGAGGCATCCGCTGATGAAAACCAGCGCGGCGAGCGAGGCAAATGCCGCGGGCAAAAATCGGAGGAAGCGACGCCGCAATCTCCTGCCGGCTTGAACCGAAGCCGAGGGGGAAAACAAAAAGGATTTGCGAAAAGCGAAGACGATCCCTACCACAATTGCCGCAAAAATCCCATAGCCGGTTTTGTTCAGCACCCCCAGCGCGGACAAGGTCCAACCCGCAACGCTGGCGAGCGTCGAGAGGATGATCCAAAATTGGACGGCGCGCAGAAATAACATGCGGCGGAAGAATAGTTAAATGATTAAATAAGTTAAATCAGTTAAATCAGTTAAATCGGTGAAGTGCCAGGCGCCTCGCTGTCCGCTGTTTAACTCATTTAACCAATTAACCGTAATGAGCCTCTTGCACGACCCCATTTGTGTGCTAAAATCGCCCCAATAGTTTAACCATTATTACAAGCTAGGACCGTTTTTGAAGAAAAGTCGTTCATCTCGCCGTGGGTTTTTAACCACCTGCTCCAATACTTTGCCCGCTCGCACCGCGCGCGGATTAATTGCCCAGTCACGCCGCAAAATTCTGCAGCCCAATTTCACGCCCACGCCGGGAGCCTGGAATTCCAATGGCATCACCGCCTCCTGGCTTGGCCATTCGACGGTGCTGATCAATTTTTACGGCGTGAACATCCTCACCGACCCGGTATTGATGAGCCACATTGGCGCGGATGTCCGCCTGGGGACCATCGGGCCCAAACGGCTCGTTGCGCCGGCATTGACGCCCGGCCAGTTGCCGAAGATTGATCTGGTGCTGCTCTCCCACGCGCACATGGATCACTTGAATTCTGCCACACTGCGGCATTTTCCGGGCACCACGCGCGCAGTCACCGCGCACGCCACCGCCGATCTCCTGCGGGACACACGGCTGCGCAGTCCGATGGAATTAAAGTGGGGTGACAAAGTGCAGGTGAACACGTCCCATGGCGAAGTGGAAGTGGAGGCGTTCGAAGTGAGGCATTGGGGCGCGCGCTGGCGGCACGATTCGTATCGCGGTTACAATGGCTACATTGTCGCGCGCGAGGGGAAGAAAATTATTTTTGGAGGCGACACGGCGTGGAGCGATTCATTCCGCGCGCTTCGCAGCAGAGGGCCGTTCGAATTTGCCATCATGCCCATCGGCGCCTATTCGCCCTGGATTCAATCACACTGCACTCCGGAACAAGCCGTGCAAATGGCAAATGACGCGGGCGCAAAATATTTTCTGCCGATTCATTTCAAGACGTTCACCCTGGGCCGCGAAGGCGTCGTCGAACCGTTGGAGCGTTTGCAGGCCGCCATCGAGGCGGAACGGATCGGGTGGAAGGATATTGGACAGACGTTTTGTACTTCGTGATGTGGTGCGTGTTCCGTATTGCGTGAATATTTGCTGAGATATTTGACGAATTCACGCAATACGGAACACGCATTACGCTTTACCTCACCGACTCATATTTTCGATGGCTCAGGTCGCTGAAGAGCGACAGAAACCACAACTTGATCCAAAGAAACACGATGTGTTTGACACCGCGGCGTTCGTAGCGGCGCATGGAAGTGGTCGCCGCTGTGGCGTCGATGTAGCAATAACCGCCAAAGCGTTTCAAGCGGCGGATCAATTCGCTGTTTTCGCGCAGTTCGAGGCGCTCATCAAAGCCCCCCACGCGGTCGAAATGTTTTTTCCAGCAAATGATCACGCCCGAACTGCCATTGCGCACGACGAAGCGATGGATGAAATTTTTCAGGCCGTAAATAACGCGGTACGCGAAACGGTCGGAATCCGGCTGGCCTTTCAGCGTGCCGCCGGCATGGCGCCGAGTGAATTGTTCCGCAATGGTCCACAAGGCGTGCGGCTCAAGAATCGTGTCTGCGTCGAGAAAAACCAGCAAGTCCCCGGTGGCCAGGCGCCCGCCGAGATTGCGTGAAACGCCGAGGCCCTTGGCCTCGAGGGTGACCAGTCGGGTGCATTTTTCCCGGGCGACTTCCGCCGTCCGGTCCGTGCAGCCATTGGCGACGACGATGATTTCAAAATTCCCATAATCCTGACGATTCAGCGCGTCCAGGGTTGCACCCAAATAATCCGCCTCGTTGTGAGCCGGCACGATGATTGAAATCATGGGGAACTTTTTCGGCACCCGTTCGAATGAGCGAAGAAGTCGGGCCTTGAGATCCTTTAATTCAAACCGCGCGAGCCCGGACCGCGCAAGCACATCATTTGGTTCCATGTATAAAATCTGGCG
>DASZPR010000318.1:0-6368 GCA_035550235.1 Verrucomicrobiia bacterium
AACACGGCGTTGGCCGCGTGGACATGGTGGAGAACCGTTTCGTCGGCATGAAATCGCGCGGCGTGTATGAAACGCCCGGCGGCGCCATCCTGCACTTCGCGCATCGCCAGATGGAAACGCTCACGATGGACCGCGAGGTCATGCACCTGCGCGACTCGCTGATTCCGAAATACGCGGAGCTGGTGTATTACGGCTACTGGTTCGCGCCGGAGCGGCTGGCGTTGCAAGCGCTCGTGACCGAGAGCCAGAAAAACGTGACCGGCACCGTGCGTGTGAAATTGTATAAAGGCAACATCATGGTCGCCGGACGCAAGTCCCCCGTGAGCCTCTACAACCCGCACATCGCCACGATGGAAGCCGACCCAACCAAAGCCTACAACCAGGACGACGCGACGGGCTTCATCCGATTGAATGCACTGCGGTTGAAAGTGGCGGCGAAGGTGCAGCGGAGGAAATGAATCCTGTCCTGTCAGTTGTCATTCCCGCATTTAACGAAGAGAAGCTGCTGCCAAACTGCATTCAACGAATTCGCACGGCGTGCGCGTCTTGCCACGAAATCGCCGAGCAATACGAAATCGTTGTCTGCGACAATAACTCAAGCGATCAAACGGCGGCAATTGCCCGGCAGTTGGGCTGCCAGGTTGTTTTTGAACCGGTAAACCAAATTTCGCGCGCGCGAAATACCGGCGCGACGGTTGCCGCGGGCGAGTGGCTCTTGTTTATAGATGCCGACTCATGGCCGTCTCCGGAGTTGATGAAGGAGGCCGTGGAGATCATGCGCGGCTCTCGTTACATTGGGTGCGGCAGCACGATTCGGATTGTCGACGGTCCGTGGTGGTTCAAGCGTGCCTGGGAGAGCAAGAACCTCAGCATGCGGCTTTTGAAATGGTGTCCGGGCGGTTTCATCCTCTGCCGCCAGGATGCTTTTGTTGCAATCGGCGGATTTCCCCTGGACCGCTTCATTTTTGAAGAAGCGGAGTTTGTGCAACGTTTGAAAGAGATTGGCGCCCAGCGTAGACAGAAATTCGTGGTGCTGCACAAACATCCTTTCAATGCTTCAGGTAGAAAAGGCGCGAAGTATGGCTTCTGGTCGTGGACAAAAACCGCCGTCAGACTTTGGCTTTCACCGAAGAAACTCGTGAAAGACAAATCTTTTGCAAACAAATGGTATGAGAGCGGAAGATAGCCAAACGGGAAATTTTCTTTATAATTCACCCATCGCCACGATGGAAGCCGACCCGACCAAAGCCTACAACCAGGATGACGCGACGGGCTTCATCCGGCTGAACGCACTGCGGTTGAAAGTGGCGGCGAAAGTGCAGAAGAAAAAGTGAATTTTCGCCATGCGACATTGAGTGACTGCGCTCTGTTGGCAGAGCTCAATCATCAATTGATTTGCGACGAAGGGCATCGGAATAAAATGACGGTGCGCGAATTGGAACAGCGCATGGGCGGGTGGCTGCAATCGGAATACAAGGCCGTGCTTTTTGAGGACGCTGGCGAAACGGTCGCCTACGCCCTTTTCCGTGAGCAACCGGAGGAAATTTACCTGCGACAACTCTTTGTCGTGCGCAACCGCCGCCGAAAAGGCGTTGGCCGTGGGGCAATGGATATCTTGCGCCAACAGATCTGGTCGAAGAACAAACGGCTCACCGTCGAAGTTCTCACGAAAAACACAGCTGCCGTACAATTCTGGCGCGCGGTCGGTTATCAGGATTACAGCCTGGCACTGGAAATATTGCCGGTTGCCAGACAGGCACGACGTTCTACAATCGCGAACATGAAAGTGGCGGCGAAGGTGCAGAAGAAGAACTAGTCTTCCAAATGGCGAAAAAACAAACCTTACCGGAACGGTTGCAATACTTGCAACCGTTCCGGCAATTTCTCACCAAAATACCAAAATCAGAAGTTGGCGACACTACCGATACTTCGCTACTTGAAAAACTTCTGCGCGATCAGATCCAGGGGCTGACACAACCAGAGGCTCGAGAAAAACTCAGTGGTGATCTCAAAGAATTGGAGGAATATCTTTCTGACCGTCTCACCGACAGACTCCATTTTGTAGTTGGCTTCCTTTTGATAGCAGTCGAAAAGCCGGAGGAATTGCTCAAGCCTCCAGTCGAAGTAAAGAAACGCGAAGAGCGGCTGATTATGAATTTGCCTCCGCGATCAAAATCTAGGATTGATGAGTATTCACTTTCAATAACATGGAAACGGCAGCGCTTTTATGCGTTGCGTTACAATGTTAAAGATGAATTCACGCGGAAACGCGTTTTGAAAGAACTCAACCCAAATCCGCGTGCGATTTCAATCACATTGGAAAATGTAACCGGCTATAAGCATATCCGTTTCAGTGAATCCCCGATTGTTTGGAAAAGGGTGGATTACGAGTTAATAATTCCCGGCGCATACGTTGGAATTACAATTCAAGCGAGCCACCTGTTTGATGAAACTGAATGGGATCCCTATATAGCGACGTTACATTACGCAATTCCCAGCGCCGTAGGCGCGTCATCTTTGTAGAAACGACCAAAATTATTTCAAGCTCCGTCAGGAGCGACATCTTCTGAATATGCCGCTCCTGACGGAGCTTCGCTGGATTTTGCCCCTCCGTTCTACAGATATGCCGCGCCGACGGCGCTTTCAGCCACCAAATCCTGGAATTGATTAAAAGTTGCGCACAGCACCAAAAACAGCAATACTTCCGCATGCCATTTGATGCTTGGGTCAGTATTCTTGTGATGCCGGTCGGCGTGATGATTTGCTTTGGACCAGCGCTGTTGATTTGGGTCGCCGCGGAACGCAGAGACGCGGCCAACAGCCCGACCGACAAGAAGTAATCTTTCGTAGCCGCCGACGTCAGGAGGCGGATTTTCGAAATATCCCGCGATTCCGCCTCGTTACCTCGGCGGCTACTGTTCCTCCTCGACCCGTTCGACCCGCCCCACAACGAACGTGTAAGACAACGCCCCCATCAGCGCCATGGCAGAAATATAAACCAGCGCAGGCTTGAAGTTCTCTCCGTGAATCAGACTGCCGACAATGATCGGCACCAGGATAGACGGAAGATTTCCAAAAAAGTTAAACACGCCTCCCGTCAGGCCAATCAGCCGTTTGGGCGCCAGTGACGAAACCATCACCCAGGAAATAGACGAGAAACCGTTTCCGAACGATGACAGGGTCAAAAACATCACCACCAGCGCCGGCCTTTCCACGAAGTTTGCGCCGACAATCGTCGTTGAGAGCAACAGGCCAAAGATGATGGGAGTTTTGCGTGCTGCGGAGGCCGACAACCCTCGTTGCATGAGAAAATCCGAAAGCAGGCCCGAACATAGAATACCAAAGAATGCGCCGAGGAACGGCAGCGACGCCGGCAACGAAGACAGGAAACTCCCCTTAATGAAATCCATGTGCCGATACGTCACGAGATACGTCGGAAACCACGTGAGAAAAAACCACATGGTCGATGTGACTGCGAATTGCCCGATATAAATGCCCCACAATTTTCGGTGCGAAAGAGTTTTGCCGAGGTCCGCCCAGGAAAAGCGTTGGAGTGCAGTTGATTTGAGCGGAGAAGATTCGGCCAATCCACCGCCGGAGCGGATGTAATTGATTTCCGCCTGGTTCATTAACCGTGACTCGGATGGCTCGCGATAGAACGCATACCAGAGCGCGGCCCACGCCAACCCGAGCGCGCCGGTCAAAATAAACACGTAATGCCAGCCCAAATGTTTTTGCGTCAGCGCCAGCAGCGGGGTGAGGAAGGCAAGGCCGACGTATTGTCCGGAGGTGTAACACGCGATGGCGCCCGCGCGTTCGCGGTCCGGAAACCAGGTCGTCACGAGCCGATTGCAAATGGGAAAGGCGGGCGCTTCGAAAATGCCCAGCAGCAATCGCAGCGAAAACAAAAGCAGAAACGTCCCGGCAAAACCCTGCAACATTGTGGCCAGCGACCACAAGGCACAGATCGAGGCGTACAAATAACGCGGGCGGATGCGGTCCACCAACCAACCGCCGGGAATTTGCAGCGTGGCGTACGACCAGCCGAACGCGGATAAAATCCACCCGAGGTGTTTGGGGTCAAAATTGAGATCCCGGGACAGGGAAGGCGCAGCTACGGAAATATTGCTGCGATCCAGGTAATTGATTACCACGGTCACGAACAGCATCGCCAGCACCACAAATCGAACCCGCGTTGGTTTTACTCCCGTCGCAACGGCCGCGGCTCGGGCTGGCGCTGCGTCGCTCATTCAGGTTTCAGCGGAAACGGGACTGCCTTCTTATCCCGCGTCGCGCGATAAATCGCCGTGAACAATTCCACCGTCCGCCGCCCGTCTTCGCCCGTCACGGCTGGCGCGCGTTTTTCGAGAATCGCCTGGAGAAAATCCTGGATCTGCAATCGATGAAAATATTCCATTGGATTGACCGAACTGAACAACTTCGCGTCCTCTTCCTTCCATTGCGGCAGAAATTTTTCCTCGCCGCGAATGGTCCACAAATCATTGAACGGCGCTTCGGAAATATTCACCAACCCCGGCACGAACATTTGTCCCCCGTCCGTTTGCACACCAATTGACGCCCCATTCGCGCCATGCACTGACACCCGGCAATTGATGGCCGGATTCTGGCTGTTGCTCACGAGGATATTTCCCAGCCCGCCGTTTTTGAAACGCACCACCGCAATCGCGGTATCCTCCACCTCGATGTAAGGATGATTCACATTCGTCCAATAACCAAAAACCTCCTCGATTTCGCCCATGAACCAAATCAACATGTCGAGTTGATGCGGCGCCTGGTTGACGAGCACGCCGCCGCCTTCCAGCTTCCAACTGCCGCGCCAGGGATCGCTCTTATAATAATTCTCATCGCGCCAGCCGAACATTGTGGCGGTGCCGAGAACCGGCTTGCCGATTTTGCCGTCGTCAATCGCCCGGCGAATCCGCTGGGCCGGCGGATAAAATCGGCGCTGGCAAACGGTGCCAATGATCGTGTTATTCGCGCGCGCGGCGGCGAGCATCGCGTCGCAATCGGTCAGGGACGAGGCGAGTGGTTTTTCGACGAGCGCGTGAACACCCATTTGCGCGGCGGCAATCGTGGGCGCGGCGTGCTCGGGATGCGGCGTGCAAACGAAGATAGCCTCGGCGCCGCTTTTCGCGATCATCTCGCGCACGTCGTTGAAGGGCGCAACGCGATATTTTTCCGCGAACGCCTTCGCCTTCTCCGGCGTGCGCGCGCAGACCGCGACGAATTCCGACTCCGGCAAATCCCGCAGTGCCGCGGCGTGCAAGTGCCCGACTTTGCCGCAACCAACTAAAGCTGTTTTGATTTTTCGCATGGGGGAATTAACGCGGAGGCGCAAAGATGCCAAGGCGCAAAGAATTCATTTCTCCGCGCTTCACTCTGCGTCTTTGCGTCTCTGCGTTGAAATTGGAATTTATCACGGTTTCAACAACACCTTCATCAAACCCTTTTCGCCTGCGTAAAGGCGTTCGAACCACTGCGCGCCTTCCTCAAGCGGTGGCGTGGCGCTGATGAAATCTGTCACGTTGACTTTGCCACTCGCGATGAGTTCGAGGCACGCGGGATATTCGCCCGCCGAGGCGCACGTCCCGATGAGCGTGAGTTCGCGCGTGACGACGGCTTGCAGCGGCAATTCCACTTGCGGCTTGAGATTTCCCACGAGCGTTACGCTCCCGCCTTTGCGCACGGAATCAATCGCCGTCTTCACCGTGGTTGACAAGCCGACGACTTCAAACGCGGCATCCGCGCCGCGATCGGACGTGAGCGCGCGAACTTTTTCCTGCAAATCAGTTTCGCCCGCCAGCAGGGCATGCGTCGCGCCGAATCGGTTCGCGAGCTTGAGTTTGCCCTCGTCCAAATCGATGGCGATGATTTTCCCGCAACCGCGCGCCCGCAGCACTTGCACGACCAGCAAGCCAATCATTCCGGTGCCGATGACCGCGACGGAAGCATTCAGCGTCAGCGGTGTGCGCTCTACGGCATGGACCGCCACGGAGACGGCTTCAACCATCGCGGCCTGTTCGAAGGAAAGATTCTCCGGCAGCCGATAAAGAATGCGTTGCGGCACCGCCACAAATTCCGCGAACGCGCCGTGCCTCCGATAGTCGCCGCAGGAAACGCCCAGCACGCGGCGGTTGTCGCACAAATTGATTTCACCGCGCCGACAATACCAGCATTCGCCGCAGGACACGGTGGAATCAAACGTGACGCGATCTCCTTTTTTCCAAGCACTCACCGCGCTGCCGATTTCCGCGATCATGCCCGCCGCCTCGTGGCCCATCACAATGGGCGGGATGCGCCGGCCCGAGCTGCCGTCCATCCCGTGCACATCGCTCCCACAAATCCCG
>DASZPR010000319.1:0-4379 GCA_035550235.1 Verrucomicrobiia bacterium
TCGCGCAGAATCTCCGGGTGCCGCTCGCGCAGGTGTTCCCCCGCCGCCACCAGAAACCCGGCAGTGCCGCAGGCCGGATCGCAAATCACATCCTTCGCCGTCGGCACGGTCAATTCCACCATGAGCCGGATGATATGGCGCGGCGTGCGGAATTGCCCGTTCTGCCCGGCGCTGGCAATTTTGCCGAGCATGTATTCGTAAAGGTCGCCCTTGGTGTCCCGGTCCTCCATCGGCACCTTTTCGATCATGTCCACGACTTTGGCCAGCAGCGCCGGGGTGGAAATGGTGAATCGCGCGTCCTTCATGTGATGCGCGTAGGTGGAATCATCACCGCCCAACGTGCGCAAAAACGGAAACACGTGGTCATTCACCACTGCGAACATTTCCTTGGCCTCAAAATGTTTGAATCGCGACCACCGCAAATCCTCATAGGGGCGTCCCTTTGGGTCTTTGCCCTTGGGAAAGACACGCCGCTCCATCGGTTTATTCAGCCGAGTGGATTTGTTTTCTTCCAGCGTTTGCAGTTCATCCAGACGTTTGAGAAATAGCAGATAGGTGATTTGCTCGATGACTTCGAGCGGATTGGAAATGCCACCGGACCAGAAAGCGTTCCAAACAGCGTCAATTTGATTCCGAACAGAGCCAGTTATCATAGATTCCCGTGATGCCCGGCATGTTACTGAACCTGATGGAGGTTGCAAAGATAGGAATCGCGGCGCTACGGCATCAGCCGAGTCCAAGGACAATTCAACGCCTTTTGAAGCCGAAGCGCGGTGGTGATGAGGACGTTGATATGCCCGGCTTCAATTTTCTGCACCGTGCGGATATTCAAATCCACCAACTCGGCCAGCATGTCTTGCGTCATATCGCGAGCAGTTCTTTCGCGGCGGACGTTCGCGCCGAATTTCCTCAATTGAGCCTGAATTCGCGGGTCTTTTGGCACGCCCCATTAGGGCGTTTTTATGGATTGACCAGAACGGCTCAATGGGGCGTAATCGTTGCATGGAATAACCAGCATCAACTTGGAGCCAACATGCGAATTTTAACTCTTACTCTCTTCCTGGCGCTTGCGTCCCTCGCACTGGCCGGTGACACACCGCTGCCAGCGAGCACTCCCGCCGCTGGCCGTTTTCAGCTTTTATCCGGCACCACCTGGATAGTGGCGAAAAACACGAAGGTTGAAATCCCGGTGATTTTGAAAATCGACACGCAGACCGGCCAGACTTGGATGCTTACGCTGATCGCGGAAAGCACTGGGTCTTCGAATACGATGGGGTTTGTTCCTGTGACTGATGTTCCCGCAAAAGCTGCGACTGCCGCCGTCCCTTGATTTAGCAAGTTGATTCGGAAACGGTCTGCCGGTTTCCACGTAAAACAAGTCTTCGACGTAGAGCGAAGGCGCAATGTGTTCGCGATGCGCAGCCGGATTTGGTAAGCACAGAGAAAAAAATAATAATGCCGTTTCTGTAATCTGCCCCAGCGACCAGACCACCGACCGCCCGAGTCGGCAGGCCAGTGAACGCGCCGGGATGGGGAACGCGGAGTCGGACGTGTGGGAATTTCGCCTCGCTGCCCGGAGAATTTTGAACATCGCGGCGGAACCATCGACGCGATGAAATGCGCCTCAAAAGCCAAACGCCGCCGGGAATCTACTCAGGGTTTCGCACGTGCTTGCGTTGCGAACGGTTGCGAGCAGGGCGCGCTGAAACAGAACCGGGCATCAATGCGCGGCACCCCCGCCATCCGCTCCCGAGACACTCCCCGAACGCAAATCTTTCGTTAGAGGCACCGCAGCGGCGATTCCTGGGGCATGCGTGCAACAGAATGCTCACGCTGATCGCCATCAATCTCTGAGAGATAAACTTTTCATCATCGACCGCCCTAAAGCAAGTTCGCCCGAGGCGCTGCTGCCAGCGCCTCGGGCGAGTAACGATGTCGGCTCCTGAACATGAAGAATCCAATTTACCGTGGTGGGCGGTGCTTCCCCTTCCCCTTCCCCCTTCCCTTTTCCTAATTCCCAATTCCTAATTCCGTTGCCTTTTTGTTTGCTCTCCTGATTACACTTCTGTGCTACCTTCTGTTTGCTCAGGTGCGATCTGGTATACGTCGTAATTGATAATCGTGATGATTGTGCGCCGATTCGTCGAATCCACGACAATCATCGACTCGTCGTTGCACCACCTGAGAAAACGGTCCACCCAATTCCGGCTGCGATTCCATTCCGATTCCAATCTACGTTTGGACCACGCGAGTTGCCCGCGCTTCAGCTCAAAAGTCTCTCCATTTATCGTTACGCGCCGTGCCTTGTCGTTCGCCAAGAGCAACAGGTCCACCAATGCCTGTCCGTAGGACATGGCTTCGCGACTCCAAACGGGGTGTTGCCGCAATCGTTTTGAGAGAACGATTGATCCGTGAATGATTTGTTTCATAAATTGCGACCAAGATTTGTTCTGGGTTGAGAATCCACTTTGGAGCGGTTTTGATTTAACATAAGTAAGTAAATCTATTCCGCGAATCCGACACGACCCTCGTTTTCGATCCGTTCAATTTCCGAAACCTCCACGAGGCGGCGACGCCAAATGATAATCGAGCGAATGCGTCCTTCACGAATCGCCCGGCGCACACTTTCCTCATGCCATCCCCACCGGCTCGCAATTTGGCTGGGGCACAGAAAGGTTTTACCATCCGTTTTCGCTTTGCGGCCATCCGGCGTTCGTGCCGCCTCAGCGTCCGTTACTTTCGATTTCTTCATAGTTTTCGTGTTCGCGTAACGGGTCTGCGATCCGCCATTCCAGCACGGTCCTGCGTGCTTGTTTTGACCCGGCGGTTTAAAACCCCGGATTCCCACTGCGGCATGTCCCGCAAAATGGCAGGCCAAAAGTGCCCGTTGCTATCGGGAGCTTTAAAACAAGAAATGCGCAAAACCGAAACGGTGCGACTTGCAAACGCGGGTGATTGCGGGTGACTGCGGGCAACAAATCACACATCAACGCCTCTGTGTGACATTTGAGACAACGCGAAGAAGCTTTGTCGTCCGCCCGGCTCACTCGACGGAAACCGTCAGGCTGCGAGTTGAACACGGCCCTTCGCCACGGATTTCGTGGGCTTGGACACCTGCGGCTTGGCGCTCATTTTGTGCAGAGCTTTGAGAATTTTCTTGATGCTCTTGCGAGGGAGTTTGGAAATTTGCTCAATGAATTTATCGGCCTCGTCCTGAGGAGCGAGCTTGACGGGTTCATTCGCGAAAAGCATTGCGACGGACAGCGGGGCGCGCTGGTGCGGGTCGGTATAATGTTTCGTCGTGATCTGCACGTCGGCGTGCCGCAATTGCGCGGAGGCTGCGTAAATTCCCTGCACCTTCGTAATGGCGTCGCCAAACATCTTGCGCAGCGTGTGAATTTTCTTCCGGTCCGTAATACCCTTTTTGCCAAGCCACGCGCTCAATACCGCCCAGTGAGCCTGGCAGCGATAACGAAAATGAATGGTTGCCTTCCACGCAAGGTGAGAATTCACAACAAAACTACTGCCAGCACGGGCCTTGAACGTGAGCAGTTCCTTCAACAGTTCCGGTTCAACATAAACGCGCCCGCCGCTCCCGTGTTTCGGTTGAATGAATTCATTGGCTTCAATGTTGATAAAGCAATCCCCGGACGCCGCACCGTAATGAATCTGGTCCCACTTGAGCACGTCGGCCTCGGCACGACGCAGGCCCGCGCAAAGGCACAACAACAGCAGCAAGTAGGCGTCGGGCTGATTTTCACGCAATTCGCGCTTGGAGGCGACGATCAACGATTCATACGTGAGCCCTTCCGGCGGGCTGAATTTCATCGACCCGCACTTTTCAAAGGCGAGATTCTCAAACCAATAGATTTCTCGGTCACCGCTCTGGGAATCGCGTGTTTTGAATTTAGGGACGCGGACGCGAAAATTGTCCGCATTGATAATGCGGGATGAAAACAACGCTTTTGCTGACCGGAACGCGGCATTGAATGCGCGCGCGGTCTTAGTTTGCCGCAGAGCGTCATTACCCGCGCGCACAAGGTAGTCGGCCTTCCAATTCGCGGCAGCCTCCGGCGTCACCGCGTCCAACGTAATCGCATCCACTTTGGCAACCCATTCGGCACGCCCGCCGGTGCGGTAATCATAACGGCTGCCGTCCTTGTCCTTAATGCCAGCGATATGCGCCACGATGCTGCGAAAATACATCGCGTAGCGGTGGAATGTACGGGCCTTGAGCCCAGCTGTGCGCTCAACTTCCGCAAGGAATTCAGCAACTGTTGGGTCAAATGCCGCCTTCGTTACCGTGGGCGAGTATTTCTCCAGCGTGGCCTCCCAGCCGTTCGCCATGAGGTATTCCCAAATCTTCCGAGCCTTTTCCG
>DASZPR010000320.1:0-6253 GCA_035550235.1 Verrucomicrobiia bacterium
CGGCACCGTAACGCAATCCGGCGCGTTGGTGTTGGTTGACGCCGGCTTTACCGCCGGGCCGGGCCCGCAGCAATTTGGTGAACTGCAACTCGGCACCGCCGGCAACACGAATTCAACTTTCACGCTTTCGCCCGGCGCGTGCGCGCTCCACTTTGCGAATAGCAGCAGCCTGGTATGGTCGAATTCGGCGAGGTTGATTATTACCAATTGGAACGGCTCGCCTGCTGGCGGTGGTTCGCAACAGATTTTTTTCGGCAGCAACAATTCCGGCCTTACCTCGCAGCAGTTAAGCCAGGTACAATTCCTCAATCCGGCGGGCCTGCCCATTGGAACGTATTCCGCCCGGATTCTTTCCAGCGGCGAAGTGGTGCCAGATCAGAATCAAGGCCAGGGATCGCCTCCTTCTGGAACGGTAAATTCCTGGATCAGTTCGACCAGCGGTAATTGGCAGGATGCTGCCTCATGGTCGCTCGGCCTGCCGCCGGCTAGTTCGCAATCGGTCATGCTCACAAATGCCGGCTTTAAAGCGGTGAGCATTCAGTCGTCCACGGCATCTGGTTTTCCGCAAACACTCGCCGTGAATTCCGTCACGATCGCGTCGCCTACGAATAGCCTCAACACGCTGCTCATGAATTTTGTCGGCGCCGGCAGCCCGCTCGTCATTGGCGTCGATTCAAACACGCCCGGAAGCCTAATCATCAGCGATACCAATTCGGCCATGGCGATGTTTTCGTCCGGATTGATCGTGAACAATGCGCTGGGCGCGAACAACTCGCATCTGGGCGAGTTCGAGGTCGACGGCACTTTCACCCAGAGCGACGGTTCGGAAGTGGTCGCTGGTTTTCTCAATTTAACCGGCACCGGCTCGTATAACATGACGAATGGCGAGCTGTTCGTCGGCACGCAATTCATCAACGGAAAGTTTCATCAGCAGGGAGGGAGCAATCTCGGCTCGGTTATTTTTACAGGCGGCGGCGGAGAGTACGATCTGTTTAGCGGAAGCTTGAAGGGAGGCGTGGAACTGGACGCTCCCTTGGGCGGCAGGTTTATCCAATCGGGGGGCACGAATACGGGCGGCCTCGGTTTGGACGGCCCGGGTATCTACCAACTTTCCGGCGGTCTTTTGGTGCCCGGGGACTTGTCGGTGGGGCCTCCGGATCTTTCCCCTTCTTCTTTGGGAGCGGGAACTGTTGAGCAAACCGGCGGCACCAATAATGCCGGCAATATTACCATGGGCGTCGGCAACTATGATCTCGAAGGCGGAGTGCTGACGGCTTTGAACCTGACGTTGCCGACCGTATCGGACCGATTCGGATCGTTTGGCAGCAGCTTTAATCAGAGTGGCGGTTATTTCAGCAGTGGTGGTGTGGATATGAATGGTGTTTACGACACGCGAAACGGACTCCAACCCGCGACTTACACACTAAGCGGCGGCGAATTGATAACTCCCGCCATCAACCTGACGATGGGTCGCATTAACCAAACCGGAGGAACTAATAACGTTGGCGTGATGACACTGAACACCGTGTCCAGTTACGTGCTGAACGGTGGCGTTCTGATCGCGAGCAATCTCACACAAAATGGGCAGACAGCTTTTTCGCTCGTGGGTTCGATCCAGCAATCCGGCGGCACGAACGAAGTTATGGACGTTCTCTATGTCGGCGGCGGCTCGAGCTATGATTTCACCAACGGCCTCTTGATTGCCGATAATATTCAAGTCGCCGGACAAGCCATGTTTGTGCATGCCGGCGGGTCATTTGGGGGAATGGACAATATCGTTCTTGCGGGTGGCGGCTGGGTGGAGCGGACGGCGGGCGAACAATTGGGCCAATTGCAACTCGGGGCGGGTACGAATTCCTCCCTGAACCTGCCATCTGGCTCGTGCGCGCTGCGTTTTGCCGACAGCAGCAGCGTGCCATGGTCCAACGACGGGCGCTTGACCATTCAGGGCTGGTCCGGTTCGCTCAACGGCGGCGGTGCGCAGCAAATTTTCTTCGGCACGACCGGCTCCGGTTTGATTGCACAACAATTGAGCCAGATACTGTTTAGCGATCCAGCAGGGCTGCCCACGGGAACATATACCGCTCAGATTCTTTCCACCGGCGAAATCGTGCCGGACCAGAATTCATCAACTTCCGGGCCGGTGGATTCGTGGATTAAATCCACGAGTGGAAATTGGGATGATGCCTCAGCGTGGTCGCTGGGGACGCTGCCGAACAGCTTTGAATCAGTGTTAATCGCGAACTCCGGCTCGAAAGCGGTTGCGATCAATCCCTCCACATCCGTCAATTTTCCAGATTCCATGACCGTCACCAATCTCTTCATTCGAGGCGCGACCAACACCGAAAATACACTCTTGCTCAACAATTTCGGCACCACAGTTCCGTTCACAGTGCTGGACGGGATGATTTTGCAGGACGGCGCGCAAATTCTGAATTTAAATTCTGGCCTCGTTGTTCAAGGTGGCGCGATTGAGGTGACGAACTCGCAAATCAATCAGGACGGCGGGTTCTTCATTGCGACAAACACAGCGATGGCGCTCAACGATTCTTTCTTCAACCTGACGAATGGTGTTTTCGCATGCGGCTCTGTTTCGCTCGGTTATCCGACCTCCTCTCATTTTAATCAGTATGGCGGCACGGCAATTATCACGAATTTGAGTTTTGCATCCTACCTCACCGCGGGTATCCCGAACGGCATTTCGCTCTATGGCGGGACACTCGACCTGCCAGGCGGGATGGATATGTATGGCGAACCAGGGGGAGCCAACTATTTCCAATCGGGTGGGACCAATCGCACCGGTCAGGTGAACATCGAAGTGGATTACGGCGGCTTCAACCCGAATTTTACGCTGAATGGCGGACTGTTGGCGGATAGCGGAGTGCTTTTATATTCTGGGTATCATGCTCCGCTCAGCATTATGCAGAGCGGCGGCACACACACGATCACGAACACGCTGCTTATTAAAGGCAGTTCTGCCAACGGGTATTCCTCCGATCCGGCCACTTATAATCTCAGCGGCGGGGCTCTTGCTGCTGGCTCCATCGAACTGGATGCTAACGACGGCGACTCGGTCTTTGTCCAAACGAATGGGAATACATCCGCGGGAACGGTCTACACGCACAGTGTCGGATATTTCTCCAGTCATAACACGATCGTCGATCTCCTCGGCGGCTCGTTGAATTGTTCGAATTACACGACCGTCGATGGTGGGGGGCAGTTGAATCAGAGCGGCGGCGCGCTGGTGGTGAGCAATCTGCTGGACTTCGGTGGCACGAGGGACGTCGGAATCACTCTTTATGGTCGCTACACGTTTACCGGTGGAACTTTGACCGCGAGTAATATCAATATCAGTGGCGATTGGATGATTGGCGATGGCAGTTCGAACCGGATCAGCAATCCGGGAGTTTTCAGCCTGTCGCACCTGCTGCAAATCAATGATGCCGTGGAGCAACTGGGGCACTTCGTTCTCGCCAGCAACGCGACCATCGATCTGGCAGGCAGTTCCAGCCGCTTGAGCTTCGCGAACAGCAGCAGCCAGACATGGGCTATCGGCGCGACACTGGTGGTGACGAATTGGAATGGTGACCCATCCGGCGGGGGCGTGGAGCAATTGAAATTCGGAAGCGGCCCATCAGGCCTCACGCCCGCCCAGTTGAATCAAATCCAATTCAGCATCGGCACGAATCTTTATCCGGCGAAAATCTTGGCCAGCGGTGAAGTGGTGCCGAATCAAACGAGCGCGCCAACCGCCGGGTTTTCGACGCAAGGCAACAATTTCGTGGTAACGTGGCCGGCGGGATGGACGCTGCAGTCCGCCACCAATGCCTCCGGTCCTTACAATGACGTTCCGGCTGCCGTGTCGCCGTATACCAACGACATGACTTTGGCGCCGCGGCGTTTCTTCCGATTGCGGCAATGACCGGAAGTTTCTGTAGTGGAAAGTCGGCGCGATTTGGCGCATGGTGTCCGGCGTGAACGCAGCGGGTACGCAATTACGAAGAACTCAGTTTGCAAGCGACAATACCGCGGGCATGTGCCCGGAGGCCATGGAGGCCTACCTGAAGGCGAACCACGGCGATTTGCCCTCCTACGGCAATGACGCGTGGACAGAGCGCGCGGCGAATTTATTGCGCGAATTATTCGAGACGGATTGCGAAGTATTTTTTGTCTTCAATGGAACAGCCGCGAACTCACTTGCGCTCGCATCGTGCTGCCAATCCTATCACAGCGTGATTTCGCATGAACACGCGCATATCCAGGTGGACGAATGCGGCGCACCGGAATTTTTCTCCAATGGCACCAAGCTGCTGGGCGCGCCGGGGGCGCATGGCAAGATTTCATCCGGTGTCATTGAGGGGTTGGCGACCAAACGCACTGATTTGCATTTTCCCAAACCGCGCGTCGTGAGCCTGACGCAATCGACGGAGATGGGCGCGGTATATCAAACGGCGGAACTTGCGGCGATTCACGAAGTGACCAAAAAACTGAAGCTCGCGACGCACATGGATGGGGCGCGATTTGCGAATGCCGTGGCATCGCTCGGCGTGGCGCCAAAGCGCGTGACTTGGGAAGTGGGCGTTGACGTGCTGTGTTTCGGCGGCACGAAACTCGGCATGGCGAACAGCGAGGCGGTGATTTTCTTCGACCATGCGCTCGCGGCGGACTTCGAATATCGCTGCAAACAAGCGGGGCAACTGGCGTCGAAGATGCGATTCCTCGCCGCGGGTTGGGTGGGCATGCTGGAAAGCGGAGCCTGGTTGAAACACGCGCAGCACGCGAACCGTTGCGCGGCTTTGCTGGCGAAACGGTTGGAAGCCGAAGCCAATTTGCTTCCGGAACATCCGGTGGAAGCGAATGCGGTGTTTGTGCCATTGCCGACGGCGCTGGCGAAAGGCTTACACGAGCGCGGCTGGGAATTCTACGATTTCATCGGCGGCGGCTCGCGCTTCATGTGCTCATGGAATACGAGTGAAGCGGACATTGACGCGCTAATGGCGGATATTGTCGCGATTGCGCCCTAAATCGGGTCTGTTTCATTAATTCGGCACCAGGCGGTAGAACCGCGTCGATGCCCCGGAGGGCGGTTGACGGCCATTTTGGCCGGTATCAATGACGGTGGAAATGCCATTTACCGGGTTGGAGACCACGTCGACCAATTGCCACGGACCCTCCAGGGAGTCGGCGGATTCCACGCGCCAGACGGTGTTCGGGGGCGCGGAAATATTTAGACTGAATTGCGGGACTACACCCGCGCTGCCGCCACCATTGACGCCGCCGTTGGCTTGGATCAATTGAGTCGAAATCATTAAGGCAGGACTTGCGTTCGCAATTCCCGTCACCGCTTTCAGATCCATATCAAACGCGATGTCGTCCCAGTCGCTGGCCCAAACGTTTTTGAGCGCGACGGCGATGGTATTGACACCCGGGTGCAGCAAGTCGGCGAACGGCGTCAGGTCGTAATAACGCACTTCGTTTCCGGGATTGCTGACGATATCAATGCCAGTGGTATTAAGTCGCGTGCCGTTGAGATAAATGTCCGGCGGATTTCCGGCATCCGTGCAGGTGGCGGACAGCAAAAGTTCTTCGCACGGCTGCAATCCGACTACAAAGTTGCGGCGGAAATAATAGACCGGTTGGCGCTGCGGGAGCGTCGTGACGACGTTCGCGGGGCCGCTGCCGGCGCCGAATTTTGCGGTGCCGAGCGGCCAGGCAAGATCGACAAAATCCGGTGCGAACCAATTTGCCGGCGGTGTGTTGGCGCTATAACGCCAGGGGGAACCGAATGGAATCAACTCCGTCCAGGCGGCCGAGTTCGGCGCAGGCAAGGCGCGGAAGAAAATGTTATCGAGATAAATTGTGCCGCTGACCGCGCTGGTGACGGAATACCAGTGGGAGAGTTCCACGTTCGGAAATCCCGCGGGCATCACGAACGTGCGATTCGCATACGTCCAATCCGTGTTCGTGGTGCCGATGGAAAATTGCGGCGTGAAATAGTAGGGATAGGGCAGGGTGGGGCGGTCGTTGGTGTTCGCGGCAGTTTTCGTGGACGTCCATTGCAGCCAATGCTGCGATGGTTGCGACAGGCCGCCGCTTTTGAAAAATCCACCGAAGCTGTACAGCGTGCCCGGCGTGACCGGCAAACTCGAGTACGGCGTGCCGTATTGATTATATTGCGAGATGGACGCGCCGCTGTTTTGATTTAGCAGCGTAATCTGCATCGATTTTTTCCCCTGGTACGCAACGTTTGTGG
>DASZPR010000321.1:0-3220 GCA_035550235.1 Verrucomicrobiia bacterium
CGTCATCCATTGATCGTTTACTTTGATTTGTTTGGTCCAGGCGCACACGACTTGCAAACCGTTTTGCAATTTTCGGATTTCCTCCGTTGAACGCTTCAATTCATCCAACGCGCTTTGGAGTTCCACATTCATTTGCTGGCGTTCTTCCAGCGTCCGCTTGAGGCGGTGCAGCAGGAGGCCGGTTGTCAGGGAAATTGCGAGACACATCAGGCTGTTCCAATAGCGAATCATGAAATGGGAGTACGGATAGCCCGATAACCTGTCCACGTAGAAGGCGGAGATGCCGCTGGCGATACTCATCCACCAAACCGCGCGTCGATTCAGGTACCACGCGCAAACAGAAACCGGAATCAGATAGGCGGCCGAGAAGACCAATTCATAGCCGGTGACATAGTCAACGTATGCCATGGCAACCAAGCTGAGGATACTCACCAATGCCATTTTTTGCCTGCCAGCCGAACTCAT
This sequence comes from Verrucomicrobiia bacterium, assembly GCA_035550235.1. Taxonomy (GTDB): domain Bacteria; phylum Verrucomicrobiota; class Verrucomicrobiia; order Limisphaerales; family DASXHY01; genus DASXHY01. The sequence goes on from DASZPR010000321.1 coordinate 466, forward strand.
CCCGTGGTCCTTATCATCCATAAATAATTGCCTTTAACTGTGTCCATAATTCCGGCGGTTCCGGCTGCCATTGGAAAAGCAGTTATTGTTCCAAATAATGGCATTGGCGATATGCAGTCATCTGCGCTCTCGGACTCCGCCTCCTTACGTCGGCGGCTACGACTAAATATCGATCACGTTTTCCCGCGACCGAGGAGGGGGCGGCGGTGCGGTTGGAGGGGTTTGTTTTCGGCGCAGGGCGATGACGGCGATGGTGCAGGCGGTCCAGGTGGGAAACATGTCCAGCCCGGGAATAAATTCCACAACAAAGGTCGGTAAAAAGAGCGGATGAAAACCGATCAACAGAGCTTGCAAGAGCATCATCACGACATCGATCGTTTCATCCGCGCCGGCCCATCCGATGGGACCGAGCAAAAACTGGACGGTGTCCGCAAGCACGGCCACGGTGCACGCCATCCAAATCCGGCGGCGCGTCAGCACGGGCGGTAAGAGGCGGTTGGCCATGACGAACTTTACCATGTTTAGAGGGAACTGAAAACGCGAAAGACGGTCGGATGCAGGGCAACCGCAGCTAAATTTGGAGAGTCATTTTTTCGGCATTTTTGGGATCGACATAAATTTGCTTTGAATTAAAATTTCAACTCCCCCATTTGAACCACCAGCAAATGGGGGAGTTGTTTTCTATCGGAAGATCGCTATCGGAAGATTGAGAGAGCATACGCGATGTTTCCCTCTTCAGCCCTCCTGCACCCGATTCGACGAACTGGATCCAAATGCCCTGAATCTTTTGGATTTTAAATGCGTGAGCCGCGTGCGGTCAAATGTCGTTCCGGCGATCCCAGGGTTGTCTCGCGTTACCGACACGGCAGCGTTCGAAATTATTGAAACAATTCCTGATCCCTCAACGTCCAACGATGCGACATGTTTAAATTCTGTACCCCTACCCTCGTTGCGGCTCTCCTCGGCTGCAATTTGATTGCGGCTGAAACCAATTCAACAGACAAAGTGGCCGTCAAGGAGGAGCACGGCGACATTGGCCTCGGCGAAGAAATAGCCTCAACGCATACACTGCATCCGGACGCGCAATGGTATCCGGACGCCGGGTTGGGCTTGTTCATTCACTGGGGAATCGCTTCTGTGAAGGCAATGAACATCTCCTGGCCGATGATTCCCGGCCGGGCGCTGGCGAAAAAGCGCATCACGGATCCGGCGGAGCGCGAGCGGATCATTCGGGAAGGTGATTACAACCTGAACGGAACACCGAACCCAATCACGCCCAATCAATATTGGGAAATGGCCAGGGATTTTAACCCCCAGAAATATGACCCGGACAAATGGTTGAAGGCGGCGAAAGCGGCGGGGTTTGAATACGTGGTCCTGACGACGCGGCATCACGAGGGCTTCGCGCTCTGGCCGAGCGCATATGGCAATTTTGACACGAAAAATTTCATGGGCGGAAGGGATTTGCTGAAGCCCTACGTGGAAGCGTGCCGCAAATATGGTTTGAAGGTTGGGTTCTATTATTCGCCGCCGAATTGGTATTTCGAAAAGGATTACAAGAACTTCATGTATGGCGGCGGGGCAAAAAACAATCCGGAGTTCCCGCCGCTCGATGCGGATTTAAAGCCGCGCACGAACACACACACCGCCGCGGAATTGGCGGCCCACCAGAAAGCCTACGACGAAATGGTGCGCGGGCAGGTGACAGAATTGCTCACGCGTTATGGCAAAATCGATCTGCTTTGGTTCGACGGCAAACCGCCCACTCCGCACGGTTCGGAGTGCATCACGCAGGAAGAAATTCGCAAGATGCAGCCGGGAATTGTCATCAATCCGAGACTGCACGGCCATGGCGATTTCGTCACCTATGAACGCACGCTTGGCACCGATAAACCGGTGACGGGCTGGGCGGAGTTTTGCAATACATGGACGGCGTTCTGGCCGCATGTCGATGACGCGCCATTCCGTGCGCCGGGGTTTGTCCTTGGGCAATTCACCAAATCGCGTTCGTTGGGTGTCAATTACCTGCTCGGCGTGGGACCTACCCGCGACGGCGAGTTCGTGGACGGTATTTACCAGAATATGGCGATTGTGGGCGATTGGATGAAACAGAATGCCGCGGCGGTCAAAGGGACCAAGCCGTTGCCGGCTGCAGAATCGGCCTCCGTGCCGGCGGTGGCGGCGAGCAATGTCCGTTATCTTTTTGCGGCGCCCACGTTTAAAAAAGGCGGATCGTATGAGGAAGATTTACTTCCGGCGAAGGACGAGACCTTGACGTTGAAGGGCGTGTCGACTCCGACGGATGTAAAACTCCTCCGCGACGGATCGTCGCTGAAATATTCCTACTCAGACCAGACTGTCACCATCGAGCTTCCCGCGTCAAAACGGACGAAACTCGTGGATGTCGTGCGGGTTGAATTATGACTCACCAGTGACGGTGATAATATCCCGGGCCGACGTAGAAGCGGAAAGACGGCCCATAATAATACGGATAATACGGCGGGCCATAATAGTAAGCCGGTGGCGGGTAAGCCGGGCCATAGGGCGGTTGAGCCGGCGCCGGTTGATTCATGTCGAAATAGATTTTCGACGGGATGTGGTCTTCCGGCGTGAGCATATGTCCCGTGCGGAAAAACCGGGTTTGCGCGAATTGATTCGTCGAAACCGGGAAGGCCTTCACGACGTAATAGTAGGAGCCGAAGTCGTGGAACGTTCCGTCGGGGTCGCCGAAAATCTTGATATGGACCGGCGATTG
>DASZPR010000322.1:0-3022 GCA_035550235.1 Verrucomicrobiia bacterium
TAGACACGAATTTGACGGATTGACACGAAGGAAGTGAGATTTCAGGGCTCGTCCTCCTTCGCCAAGGCTTTGGCGGGACAAGCCGGAGTCTCGACCCACCTTGGTGAAGAGGGGAATTAAAAAGGCGTCATTGCCGAGGCAATAACGCCGAAAAAATGGCGGGAGCGGCGGGGCTCGAACCCGTAACCTCTGCCGTGACAGGGCAGCGCTCTAACCAATTGAGCTACGCCCCCGCGTGGGGCAGGAGAACCTATGGAAATGCTCGCTCCGCGTCAAGCCGAACGCAAAAAAATATTCGGGCAGCAGACGCCAAGGAGGTGGGGGTGGGGAACCCCGCTGAAGAAACGTACTGCCACCCGAACAATGAAATTCTATGTCCCCCCCCCAAATTTGTCAATACCCCGGCAGCTAATGTTAATAAAGCTGATGCATTCGATTTTCCTATGATTCCGGTCCGTGCGGAAAGCCATTCTCTGGTCTGCGTAACAATCGATGGGTGCTATCGGAGGATGGTTGTGCGTGGGCACGATCGGTTCCGCCCGCTGGTACGCGGGCGGGGCCATCGCAGATGCGATGTCGCTACGTTGCCGACGGGGCGCCGGCGCTCCCGCGGTTGTTCTGCCATTGCAAACGAACACGCGCCCGCTTACGATTTGCCATTCCGCGCCGACGCGTTTGGCGCCGCTGTCATGGCTGAATACAAAGTCAAATTTGAAGTTTTTGAAGGGCCTCTCGATTTGCTCCTCTACCTGATTAAGAAAGAGGAAGTCGATATTTATGAGGTGAATCTCACGAAGCTGGCGACGCAGTTCATCGAGTATATCGAGACGATGCGGTTGCTGGACCTGGAGATCGCGGGGGAGTTTTTGGTGATGGCGTCGACGTTGATGTACATCAAGAGCAAGGAGTTGTTGCCGGTGGAGAAACAGGTGGTGGTGGAGGGGGATGACGAGGGGGAGGATCCGCGGTGGGAGTTGATCCGGCAATTGGTGGAGTATAAGAAGTTCAAGGATGCGGCGGCGCAATTGCAGTCGTTGGAGGCGGCGCAGGAGAACACCTTTCCGCGCCTGCCGATCAAGCCGGTGTTCGAGGAGGAAGCGGCGCCGACCAAGCCTGAGGTGTCGATTTTCGATTTGTTGAATGCGGTCAACAGCGTCTTGCAGCGGTTCTCGAAGAAGGAGGATGCGCGGGATATTTTCGAGGAAAAGTGGACGGTCAGCGAAAAGATCGAGTTTGTGATGAAGTCGATCGCGGAGCGCGGCAAGGTGACGTTCAATGAGCTGTTTTCGCAGGCGGCGAGCCGGACCGAGGTGGTGTGCACGTTCCTGGCGATTTTGGAATTGATCCGGATGAAGCAACTGGTTTGCGCGCAGGCGGAGCCGTTCGCGGAGATTGAGGTGCGTGCCGCACAGGCCAGTGTGGCCGCGGTGGCAGCATCACCGGCCAATGAGGGGGAGGCTGTGAGCGAACAGCCGGCGGCGAGCGCGGTTGGAAATTCTTCGGGGGATACGCCCGACGCTACATCGGAAGCGCCTGCTGAAACGCCGGCTCCGCAATCGTAAATCGGCAATCGTAAATCAAACATTTAGAGATGGACCTGAAATTTATTTTGGAATCGATCCTGTTCTCCGCGCAAAAGCCGCTGAGCGTGAAGGAAATTCGCGATGTGTTGGCCACCGCAGCAGAAGCTGACGACGCGGATGCGACGGTCAAGGGGTTGAAGAAGACGAAGGAAGACGACGTGGTCGCGGCGCTGGAGCAACTCGTGAAGGATCACGAGGAGGCGAAGCGGAGCTATCGGCTGGCGTGCGTGGCGGGGGCGTGGCAGTTCGTGACGCAACCGGAGTTCGCGCCGTGGCTGAAGGCGCTCGTGGGTGTGAAGGCGCGTCCACCGCGGCTCTCGCAGCCGGCGCTGGAGACGCTGGCGATCATTGCGTATCGGCAGCCGATCACGCGCGCGGAGGTGGAGCAGATTCGCGGCGTGAATGTGGATGGCACGATGCAGACGTTGACTGAGCGCGGTCTGGTGGAGTCGGTGGGGCGCGCAGAGGTCGTGGGGCGTCCGACGATTTACGGCACGACGCCGATGTTCCTGGAATATTTTGGTTTGCGCGCGTTGGAAGATTTGCCGGCGGCGGATGAGTTGCGAAAAATCGTAATCGAAAAACCGCCGGCGCCGCTGACGGTGGATCCGGGATTGGCAACCACATCGCCGGAGGGATTGAAGGCGGAGGACGGGGGGCGGAAGACGGACGCCGGAGAACGGAAGGCGGAGGGCTAGCTAAAGAGATCGTTTTCTATGAGAAATCCCAGAATTTCGATAGACAATAGATTTGCTTCATCGAACGAAGCCGGGATGCTTTCGGACGCGCCAGCCCCAGCGACGTCCTCGGGACGATATCGAATTGCGCCCAGCTCTGACTCAACACCTTGAATATGCTCTTGTGAAGCACCGCTCTGTTTAAGGTTTTCGATAACGCGCCGCTGCCACTCTTCGTCTCCATCTCTTTTCTTCGGCCAAGTATCATATTGAAGCAAGGGCAACCCGGTTGAATGAAAAATGCCGAGAACAAAACTTGCGCATGTGAGTCCAAGGCGCTCAGGACCAACAAGAAAAGCTCCGGTTTGTTCATCAAAGCAATCGCTTGCCAAACTGAACGCGTATGGGATGCCAGAAATGTTCGCACGATGGACTTTTCGGCAGAACGCGGCAACTTGACGAGCCCTTCTTTTCGGAATTGGTGGCACGACCCACGCATAACTGGTTTTTGGAACGCTGTTCCGCAATTGGTTATGCCATGCCAAATGGAGCATTCGGACTTCTCGCGAAGATTCATCTTTATGAAGAACTCCGACATGGTGCTGACCTGGTTTATTGCGCACACTCGTTATTGCAATAGCAACGTGATCCAATTCGCTAACTAGGGTGTAATCTCCCGCAATGAAGACGCGGCGTTCCATCTTGCATTAGCTTTCCAATCCGGCGAGTAACCCGTTTTCCCACTCCCCACGCCTCCTAATT
>DASZPR010000323.1:0-4900 GCA_035550235.1 Verrucomicrobiia bacterium
CTTAAGCGGCACGCTTCCTGATGACGAACTGTATCAGCCGGAATCAGGCGAAAACCCTATGGCCTGACCCTCTTTGACTGTGGTTAGCTGGGACACCTGTAGGTGCAGAGGTTATTGAACATGAAATGGGGCATACAAGAAGCGTTTTTCCGTGCGTCCGCCATTGGCACTTTGGCGGCGTGGTTGGGGGCGCAATGTTTGTGTGTCGCGCATTGCGCTCAAGGGGAAAGTAATGAAGGAGTGGGCCACGCCTGTTGTGAATCATCCACTACCGGCCCGCACACAGACATCTATCACGAGGAGGAAGAGTCTTCACCACCCGCCCACGATCCGTGTTGCGCCAATTCTTGTCTGATACTCAAGTCGGCATTGCTCAGTCATGCCGACGTGCCGATGATTTTTTGTGGCACTCATGTGGCGTATTGTTTGCCTCCTTACGCATCTTGTTTCGTTAGTTGTCAGAAGCCCGCCAACTGGCTTCAATTGCGCCAAATCAAACGAGCTTTCCAGACGTTCACGCCTGCGGTGTGTCTTGGTCCGGCGTTTCGCAGCCTCGCTCCTCCCACGGCTTGAGAAAATCAATCGCGCCGGCGCATTTGATTTTATTGGAGTTTTGCTTCGGCTATCCGCTTGAAGGTTTCATTCACCCAATAACCGATTAACCAAAACCATTTTTACAAATAACAATATGAGGATTTTGAAATTACTGATCGTCGTCACGATGTTTAACACCGTCACCGCGATGGCGCATGAAGGAGAAGCGCCACCTAGCGGTCCAGGCTTGTTTGGCCAGCCGCCGGAATACATCCACGTTCTGTTAAATCCGCTGCCGGTATATGGATTAAGCATAGGCGTGCTGACTTTGGCGGTTGCACTTTTCGCGCGCAGCCGTGCAGCGAAAGGCGTCGCACTGGGAATTATCATCCTCACGTCAGCAGCGGCATGGCCGGTTCTTCATTACGGACAAAACGGCTATCAGAACGTCAGCAATGCCAGCGATGAGGAGGGGCGGCACTGGCTGGCGGAACACATGGAACGGGCGGAGAAGTTTGTTTGGGGCTTTTACGCAACTGCTCTGCTCGGTGTTGTGGCACTGGTCAGTTTGAAGAAATTTCCGAAAGCAGCGAATCCACTGGCGATGACCACGCTGGTCGTGGCCGTTGTATCCCTTGGAGTGGGCGCATGGGTCAGTCGTGCGGGCGGACAGATTCGTCACCCGGAATTTCGCCATGAACCCGCGCCCGTCGAATCATCTTCAAGCAATGGCGACCATCATTCATCAGAAACAAGCCGCTAAACGATATGAAATTAAAACTCTCGAACCACCAATCGCCACTGTTTCTTTTCGCTCTCGCCGCAGTTTTCACTTTGCCGGTTGCTGCCGCAACCGTCGAATATCATCTCACGATTGCGGAGAAGGAAGTGAACTTCACAGGCAAATCCCGCCACGCCATAACCGTCAATGGCAGCATTCCAGCGCCGACGCTCACGTTCCACGAAGGGGATTTGGCGCGCATCTACGTGACAAATGCGATGAAGAAAGATGCTTCCATTCATTGGCACGGTGTTCTCGTGCCCAACCGCATGGATGGCGTTCCGTATGTCACCTTTCCGCCAATCAAGCCGGGCGCGTCTTTCACTTACGAATTCCCAATTCGCCAGAGCGGGACTTACTGGTATCATTCACATACGGCGCTTCACGAGCAACAGGGCGTTTATGGCGCTCTGGTTTTTCTGCCGCAAGCTGGCGAAGTGAATGGCGATTCCGATCACGCGGTGGTCCTCTCGGATTGGACGGATGAAAATCCCCAAGAAGTTTTGCGCTGGCTCAAGCGCGGCAGCGAATGGCCGGCTATCCAACGTGGCAATTCCCAAACAGTTCTGGGCGCACTGCTGGCCGGAAAGGAAGGCGATTATTGGAAGCGTGAGTTGTTGCGGATGCCGCCGATGGACCTTTCGGATGTAGCCTATGACCGGTTTCTCGCCAATGGCGAACCGGAACATCACATCGCGGCGCGGACAAATGAAAATGTTCGTTTGCGAATCGTTGACGGCTCATCGTCCACATTCTTTTATCTGCAATTTGCGGGTGGGCCACTGACCATTGTTTCCGCCGACGGACAGGAGGTCGAACCGGTGAGGAAAGACCGATTCTTGATCAGCGTGGCGGAAACTTACGATGTGCTCGTCCGCCCACCAGGACCGGGCGCGTATGAACTCCGCGCGACCGCGCAAGACGGCTCGGCGTGGGCTTCGATTTGGATTGGTGAAGGCGAGAAACATTTTGCGCCGAATATGCCGCACGCAAATCTCTACAATGCGATGGGTAAATTGAAGTTGAAAAATATTTTCGCGATTACTCCCGGCGGCACTATGGGAATGCCAAACAGCGAAATCAATGCAGGCAAATTCGACAAGCCCGGCGTGATGGGCGGGACGATGACGATGGAAGAAATGATGGGCATGAAGATGAAACCGGGAATGAAAATGGAGGGGATGAACATGGATGACATGCCCATGAATGAAATGAAGATGGATGACAACATGCCAATGGACGGAAACATGAAAATGGATGGCGGGACAGAGATGAATGGCATGAAGGGAATGGCGATGAACTCCGAACCCGATCCTCACAACGGCCAAAAGCACACATGGGATTTTATGCCGCTCGGTCCGGACATTGGATCACGCAAGCCATTGACGATGGATGGAATGGGCGCGCGCCCTAGCCCACCTTACAAAGATTTGCGCTCGGTCAAAAACACGGCGCTCTCCACGAATCGTCCGGTGCGCGAAGTGCGGCTCACACTGGAAGGAGACATGGAGCGTTATGTTTGGTCGCTCAATGGCAAGACGCTCTACGCCAGCGATTCAATCAAGATCCAGAAAGGCGAAACGGTGCGTTTCATCATGATCAATCGTTCGATGATGCATCATCCGATGCACCTGCACGGACATTTCTTCCGCGTCATCAATGGCCAGGACGATTATTCCCCGCTCAAACATACTGTGGATGTTCCACCGATGCAGACGACCGTCATAGAGTTCGCTGCCGACGAAGTAGGCGACTGGTTTTTCCACTGTCATCTGCTTTACCACCTCAACAGCGGAATGGCGCGCGTGGTCCATTACGATGGTTTCGAGCCTTACCCGGACACCGCCGCAGTGCGCGGAAAACTTTACCGCGATCCTTATTATTTTTGGGGCACGGCGGACATCCTGAACAACATGACCCAAGGCTATTTCGAACTGGCAAACACAAGGAACATTTTCAACCTCGAATGGGAAGCCGGTTGGAATAATGTTCCCGGCACGGAAGTGGAAACAACCACTCTTTACGAACGTTATTTCAACCGTTTCTTCCGACTCTTCGGAGGTTTGGATACCGAAGGGACTGTTACAACCGGGCCGCTTGATTACGATTCCGATTACAATCGCGGCGTCTTCGGCCTTATGTATCGGCTGCCGCTCAACATTGACTCAACCGTATGGGTGGATACGGACGGTGGTGCGCGGGTGAGACTGAGCAAGTCCATTCCGCTCACGCCGCGCCTCATGCTCGGCGGTGAAGCGCGCTATGACACGCACGATTATTGGGAGGAGCGTGTCCACCTCGACTACCTGATTTACAAAAACGTCGCCGTCATCGGCCAATGGCATTCCACCTACGGCTGGGGAATCGGCGCGCGAATAATGTTCTAAGAATTCAGAAGGCAATCACAAAAAGCGAACTAACAAACAACAAAAACGAAAGGAAAGTTATGCACGAAAAATATAAAACCTGTATCGAAGCCTGTAATGAATGCGCCGCCGAGTGTGAACACTGCGCCAGCGCGTGTTTGCAGGAGGGCGACGTAAAAATGATGGCGCGGTGCATCGCCAATGATCGCGACTGCGCCGACATCTGCCGACTCGCGGCTGCGTTCATGGCCAGAGGCTCGGAAGAAGCGTCACACATCTGTGAACATTGCGCCGAAGTCTGCCGCCGATGCGCGGCGGAATGCCGCAAGCATAAAGCTGAACACTGCCAGCGTTGTGCCGATGCCTGCGAACATTGTGCAGAAGAATGCGAAAAGATGGCGGGAGTTCCGGCCTAAATTGGCCAATGCGAATTCTCATTCTCGTTGCGGCGGCGCGCGGCGCTCAAGCGCGCCTCGCAACGAGGTGTTTGGTTGAAGTGATACCCACACACATTGAATTATGAATTTTTCATTTCTTTATTTTCTCGCGAGTCCGTGGTTTGTCCTGCCCTGGTATGTCGCGGGCGTCATCGCAGCCATTTGGGTCGCGCGCGATCAAACCGTCGCCAATATCCATCTACCGACGGCCTTGAAGTGGGGTGTTCCAATCCTCGTTTTCTTTTTCTCCGTCATAGGACTGGCGCTTTATCTCAGCGCATTGCGTCCGCCTCATATCGGCGAGAAACAAGGCGAGGAAAAGAAAATGGCGTTTAAGGAATTTGCCAAAAGCCCATTCAGAAAAGTGACCGCGTCGGTGATTCACTGCGTCGCCGGTGATGGTCTGGGAATCATGACGGCAATGATCATCGCGCGGTTGATCGGGATGAATTTTTGGCAGGAGTTCTGGTTTGAATACGCGGTCGGCTTCGCATTCGGCTGGTTCATCTTCCAATACAAAGCCATGTCCAAGATGACCGACAGCACATTGAAGGCTCTTTGGATGGGCGGACGCGCCGAGTTCTTTTCAATGATGACAGTAATGGCCGGAATGGGCATCAGCATGGGCTTCATCACGCCGCTGGTTGTCGGCGAGCAGCCCAAGCCCTACACCTTCGCCTTTTGGGGATTTGGCGCACTGGGATTGCTCATCGGTTTTGTGACGACCTATCCGATGAACTGGATTCTCGTGAAAATTAAATGGAAACACGGCATGGCGTGAA
>DASZPR010000324.1:0-4127 GCA_035550235.1 Verrucomicrobiia bacterium
CCGATGCCGGCGAAGGTGCCCGCGTTGTAAAGGAAGCTGCCCGATTCAGTGCCCAACCCGCCCTTGACCGTGCCGCCAACGTCGTTGGTGACGAAGCCGGAGGTCTTTGCCGTGAGCCCGCCGACGATGGTGCCAGTGTTCACCGCCACGCTTGCAGAGCCCACATTGCCGAGCACCGTGCCGAAGTTTGCGAAGGTCGTGCCGGCAGCAGCTTGGACGGCCCCAATGGTGCCCAGCGAAGTGTTCGTGATGGAACCCTGGGAGAGAGCCGCGGCGAACTCACTGTAAACGTCCACCACCAGCGAGTTGGCGCCTTGTTTGGCCAAGGCAGCGCCACCGAGTAAACGGCCTGCGCCGGTGGTTGTGAAGGTGTACGCGTGCGTGTCATTGGTCATGGCAATGCCGGTGCCCGCCTGGCTGGGCAGAATGTCACCTTGCACATCGACGGTGAATTGGCTGGCGGTGTCGTCAAAAACGACCTGGTCGCCAATGTTGAAATTCGTGGAAAGACCCGTGGCGGTGTCGATCCAGTTCTTGGTGGTGGTATCCCAGGCGCTATTTACATTGCCCACCCAGCGCACGGTCTTGGGAGCGCCAGTATTGAGGGTGACAAAGACGGAATCCACGGAGGCGCCGATAACGACGTTAAGACCAGCCGGTGCCACACCGTTCCATCCGAGGTTGTTCGGCGTAATACCGTTGGTGAAGTGAATCACCGGGATGGGAGTGCCCAGAACCTGATTGTCCACCGAAGCAATGCCGATTTTGGAGCCGGCCGATGCGCTGAGGTTGCTGATATACATGAGGGTATTGGCGCCGTTCAAGTGCAGGAGGATGGTGCCGCCGCTGACGACGAGGGAGGGCAGGGTGCTATTCGCATTGCCGACGTTATTGGTCACGTCCAGTGTTCCGCCGTTGTTGATGGTAATCCGGTTCGCGGCTGGCGCGCCACTCGGCGGCTGTCCGATCGTGATTTGGTTCGCGCGCACGAAGCCGTTGGTGAGGATGGTCAATTGACCATTGCCGCTGGCCGCCTGGCCGCCGCCGAAATCTCCGGAATAGAAGCCCAGGATCAGGTTGGTGTTCACGCTCAGAATGGCGTTCGTGGTCGAACTGCCGCCGACGTTGATTTGGCCCTGGGCGCTCGAATTATTGGTATAGGCCTGATAACCGGCGATGAGGGTGTTCACATCCACGATGCCCGCGGTGAAGGTCAGAACGCCCAGCGCCACGGCTCCGCTGTTCGTGGCTACGTCAGAGCTGCGGTCACGTCCGAGCCACATGGTATCGGCCTGCATATCAACAATGCCGCCCGTCAAATTCAGTACGCCGCGCGCGTTCGAACCCGGGCCGGTGGTTCCGGAGTCGATGCCGACGCCGACGAGGTTCATGCGGCCGCCATTGGTATTGCGGAAGGAAACGTAAGGCATCTGAGCGACCGCGAGGTTTGTAAAGACCGGGTTAAAGCGGAGGTTGTTCGGATTGCCGCCCGCGCGATTGAGCGCGAGGCCCAGGCTTTCAGCGCGGACTGCATTCGAGATGCCGAGGTTCAGCGAAGTTGCCGAACCATTGTTAAATGGGTCGCCGTTTTGCAGTAGGGAAATGGAGAATTTCGGGAAGGGATTCGTGAGCGCATAATCTCCCGCGAAATCCGCGGTAATCAAGTTGGTCCTGGCGAAGTTCACCGCGACGAAATTAGCGCCGACGCCGCCCTGTTTGGCCATAGTCCAATCGCCGAGACCGAAGCGGCTGGCCGTGACACTGAAGTTGTCGAGGTTGGTCATGGTAACCGTGGTGCCGCTGCCGCCCGTGTTATCACCGTTAATGGTAAAATCCGTATTTGGGTTGGTGACCACGAGGCTGGCGCCGGGGCCGAAGAGGTTCAATGTATACGTTTTGTTATTGGCGCTTACGGAGTCGACGTTTACCGCGAAGGCGTTCGTGACGGTGAGTGTTTGTCCCGGACCGATCAGCATGTTCTGGTTCGTGCCGTTTTGCACCGGCAGAAAGGTCAGCGAGTCCAGGGTGTAAGAGCCGTTCACAAAATTGGTGTTGCCGGCATCCTGGAACATCACGTCGTCTCCTAGTGCGGGAGCGGAGCCTTTGCTCCAGTTTGCCCCGGTGGACCAGCTTACATCTCCCGACGGAGTCGTGTTGACCCAACGGTTGCCGACGATCAAATTCACATTGACGCTGCCGCTGGCCGCGCCGCTTGCGTTAATGGTCAACGGGTAAATTCCCGGCGCCACGTTCGTGACGGCAACGCTGTACCAGACCGGGTTCCAGCTATTGGTGACATCCAGCGGGTTGGCCGAGAACGCATAGCCATTGGTGCTGAAAAGGATCGTCGCTCCGGTGGGAGCGCCGGAAACGGAAAGTGTCACGGGCGTGACGCCGGTTCCCGACAAAGTCACGCGCAGTTGGCTATTGGTGTAAATGCCGCTGTAATTTCCCCCACCCACGTAAATGTTTTGGTTGGTAGCGAGGAGGGTTACGGACTGCGCCCGGGCAGATGAACCAAAACAAAAGACCGCCAGGAATATTAGAGCGAGGGCGGCCTTGCTAAGTTTTGTCCACGCACTGGCGGATCGTTCGGAGTGAGCCCTGGGGAGGGGCGTGCTGTGACAGGTTACGCTTTTGTTTTTCATGTTCTATTCGGAGGGTTCTGTTTTGGCATTTGGGGGTGGACTCTGATGGCTTTGACTTTCGGGCAAAAACAACTGTCTGATTTAACGACGATTAACGATAGGGCATGTGGCTGTTCAACCACTCCCAATCGGCGCTGACTTGCACATTGTATCCGCCGGAATGAGTGCCTCCCGGCCCACCCCATGGCTTGTAAGTAATTGGTTGCACGGTGCGGCCATCCATCCACTTATGAATTTCCGAATGACCGTCGGCGAATGAAAAACTGCCCGTTCGATTGTGAAAACTCGCCGGCAAATCGCGCCAGGTCTCCTGGCCGGCCGTATAGCCGGGGTCGAATGCATACAACGCATCGTTGATGCTGTCAGGATGCTCGTCCAGCATGACAAAAACATTCGCCGGGCCGGGTTGATTCAAGTCGCCGGGTTTGGAGCAATCACCCAGTCCGCCTGAGCCATAAAAAGTTCCATTGCCGGGGGCCGAGCCTTTTACATTGGGAACGTGCCCGCCCAAAACGCCGTTCATCGAATAGCTGCGCACGCGTACGCCCGTGGCTGGATCATCATATCGATCCGCCGGGCACTTGAAGACGGCGGCTGATTTGACATATTGAACGATCTCGGCCGTGTTGGTTAGCAAAAGGCCGACGGACGTGTTGTTCGGGTTTCCCCAGGTCATGTCGCACGCCTTATCCAGCCAGGAATTCGCGTCCATCAACCTGTTGTCATTTTCATCCGGGAACATCAGCCAGCCGATGGTCAACTGCCGGGTATTGTTCAGGCAAGCAATGCCTCGTCCTTTTTCCTTGGCTCTCGACAGTGCCGGCAGCAGCATAGCCGCCAGAATGGCGATGATGGCGATCACGACGAGCAGTTCAATCAGAGTAAAACCGGCGCGGTGCGACGAGCCGCCGCGAAAGGATGGGATGCCGAGGTCGACGCGTCGCGAAGCGGAGTGTTTTTTGAAAGCGAACATACTTCGATATTTGGGATGTTCCAAAGGCTAGCATGGGCGACGGAAAAGGGTAATACGAAAACCCACAAATGATTTGCGAAATCTGCCAAACCAACATGCGTCATTTACAATCTGGACTCGCATGGTTTAAGTACTGGCACATCAGTTTTGTGAATTCATCGGCTTGCCGAATTACAGCCCGCTCTTTGCTGGTCTGGCTGTGCTTTTTTTCTATTTTCGCGCGCGGTGTCGAGGTTTGGGTTTCGCCATCGGGAGACGACGCCAATCCCGGCACTGTTGCGGAGCCGGTTGCCACCATTGCCCGCGCCCAACAAAAAGCCCGCGATTTCCGGGAGGCCGCCCGCACTTACGACTATCAGCCCATTCATATCATTTTGCGCGGCGGACTTTATCCCACCACCAGGGCATTATTTTTACGCGCGGAAGACTCCGGGATCAGCAATAAGGCGCTGGTTATTTCCGCTGCGCCCCGTGAAAAACCGGTTCTGAGCGGTGGTGTGGCAATT
>DASZPR010000325.1:0-3438 GCA_035550235.1 Verrucomicrobiia bacterium
GTCGTGTAATAAATTAACGCTCCCGGTGTCGTGTCCCCGAGCCTCACGGTGACGCCATTCGTGAACGCACCGCCAGCCGGCGAAATCGTCGGCGCCGCCACCCAACCCGAGGCCAGGCCGTAAACGTCGAGTTGCCCCGAGAAGGTCGCGAGATACACTTTGCCGTTGGCCACCGTGGGCGGAACGAACTTCGCAAAACTCACCACGTGATCGCGCGAGGGGATTTGTTCTGAATTCCAAAGCTCGCGGCTCACATTTTGCGCGTCGAACGCGTGGAGAAATCCCGGTTGCACCGTGTGATTGGCGTCGCCAACCAATTGATGTATGGCCCACAAAATTCCCGAGCCTGCTTTGGCGCCATCCGCCGAGATGGCCAGCATTCCCCCCGGCTGCCCTCGCGGCGCGGGCTTCGGGCTCTTGGCAAACGCCGGCAGCACGAATCGATTGGTTGCGCGATCAAATTTGTATTGTTGCAAATTCGCCGACGCCGGCCACGTGTAACCAAACGATCCGCTCGGGCAATCCCACCACACCATTCCGCCGTGCATCTGATCCGAGGACAGCCGCAGCACTTGCAGGCAATTCGTATCCGTGTCGGCGTACGTCAACCCGCCCATGTTGTCGCGGTCCACGAGATAACCCACGCCCTCCTTGCCGCCGGAGAACGCCAGCGTCGTGCCCGGAATCAAAGTAAAACCCGACGACCCCAAATCAACGTCGCCGCGTTCCAATTCCCGATAATTGCCCGGAGTGAACCAGCTCGCCACTTCCAAGGTGGCCCCATTCCGTTTCAACTTCAGAAAACTCTCGCCGCGATTGATGGGATCGCGCGGATTTCCGTTCACGCCGACGGAACCGTTGCCGGTGCTCAGATACAAGTTGCCATCGTCATCCGCAGAAATGCCTTCTCCGCTCATCCAGAGGCCAGCCTGATCGCCAGTAGGCGAATCATTAAAAACAACCGCCTGCTTGAGCGTCGCCGCATCGTAACCAATTATCCAACCGTGATACGGGCTCAGGTCGCAGAACGACGACCACGTGATGTAAACAATGCCCTTCACAATGACCAACGCCGTGCGTTGATTCTGCCTTACCGGATCAAACGTGATGACACCATTTTTGCTCCCGGCGCCCGTTCCCGGGTAGGTCGCCGTGATGATCACCGGACTGTTCGGACGCTCTTTGCCCGTACGAATATCCAGCGCGTGCAAGCGTTGCACAAAGTTAGTGCCGAATTCCTTCGTCCGGTTCGCGACATAAATCGTTCCGGACACCGGATCGATCACCGGCGTGGCCGCGATGCCGCAATTCCCCGAAAAATCATGGTAATTACCGCCGCACGCACCAATGGCGCTCATATCCTCGCGATTCGGCGAAACGATATTCGGCGCGTGATTGAAACTGTTCGTCCAATACGGCTCCGTCACCGAAGCATCATCCGCGTCGTACGCATAAACGGTGTTATCCGCGGTTGCGAGGATGACGATGTTGCGAACGCCTTTACCGGGAATATCCACGTTCGTCATGATCAACGGCTGCGCGTAAATCTGGTCATTCACGGGGCGCGTGTACAACAGGCCAAATGAATTCGTATTCACGTTCGCCGTGTTGAGAACGGTTTCGGCGAGATTGGCACCGGTATGCGAAAGATTATTGTGCTCCGTCAAAACGGCAACATCCGCACGAGTGGAAAAAACCAGCCACACCAACAGTAGGGGAAACCAAATGCGCTTCATGGATGCGCATGTGAATACCCCGAACCATTGCACGTGACAAATCTATTGTCGGAAAAAGTGCTTCGCTTGGTCCGATCGCCAATTTCAACAGGAAGCCCGTAGGGCTGGCATCTATGTAGTAAAACCGAAAAATATTTCCAAGCTCCGTCAGGAGCGGCATCTTCTGAGCGTGGCCAACACCTACACGCAAATTTATATTCATGTCGTGTTCGCAGTCGAAGGAAGGCAAAATCTCATTAAACCCGAACGCAATGATGAACTTCAAAAATATATCAGTGGTATTGTTTCGGGCCTAAAGCACAAATTAATAGCCATTAATAATTTGCCGGACCACCTGCATTTGCTAATCGGCATGCGACCGGATTCATCACTGTCAGATTTGGTGCGAGCGGTGAAAGCCGGGTCTTCCAAATTCATTAACGAAAAACGCTGGGTTGCCGGAAGATTTTCTTGGCAGGAAGGATTCGGGGCATTTTCGCATTCGCGCTCTCAATTAGGGACAGTAATTCGTTATATCGAGAACCAACAGAATCACCACGCAAAGAAATCCTTTCGCGACGAATACATCGCGCTCCTAGAAAAATTCAACGTGGACTACGACCCAAGATATATTTTTAAAACATCCGCAGAATAACGTTGAACCGAATATGCCGCTCCTAACGGAGCTCAGTCATTTTAGATTTTCGATTCTACAGAGATGTCAGCCCTACGGGCTTGACCCTGCTGTAGTGCCATCGGCGCGACATAGTTGTAGAGCGCGACGAAAAGGTTCCAAACTCCGTCAGGAGCGGCATAGCGAATCTTGTCACCTGCAGAAATCCTCACGCGCTTCACGCAACATGAACTAATTTTGTTGCAGGTCGGTACCTTTCAGCGATCCAACAAGAACTAACCCCGCTCTTCACCAAACGGGCCGGCGGCCCGCCGTCCACGTGGACGGCGGGCACCTTCACCCAGCGCTCTCATCAACAAGCTGTCTGACCGCCAATCATTCAACGTCCCGGCCATCGCGGCCGCGATCGCCTCCGGCAGGCCGAACTCGACCGGGATGGACTGAGGCGTCTTCCTTTTCGCGTTGTCATCGTCTTTCACGAATCCTCCTCGCGATGAATTGTTATTCATTGATGCCCCAGAACCGTTTCGCCGGCAGGCAGGGCACCGGTCCGTTGCCGGATTCCTCCCAGCGAATGATTCCGCGCTGGCGGACGAATGGTTCGGTGCGCAATCCTTCCAAAATATTTTTCAGGAGGTTGAGAATCCGGTATGTGTCAGTGGATTTTTCGAGAACCGATCCGGCAAAGACCGTCATTCGCAAATCGAGCTGGTCGCCTTGCCCGCTCAACAGGATGACCGGCGGACAGAGCGGGTCCCGCAAAAGGTCGCCGGCCATTTCCAAAGCGGTCCGCCCGGTGGAATCCAAATCCAACAGGATGACCCCGCAGCAATCCGCGTTGACGATGCGCAACGCGTCCTCCATCGATTCCACGCGGATGACAATCTGGCCGCATTGCATCGCGAGCAGTCGCAAACGGCGGTCGAATTCAAGGTCGCTGCTGATGGACACAATCACTCGCGTTTTTATGGCCATTCGTTTTGGCGAATCGGCGGGGCTTTTGCGCTCGAGCGCGTCCGCCCGGCATTCTTCGTTTCTTGGAATGGCCGGCACGCTCGCGGCGCCGGACGATGGATTACATTTTCTTTT
>DASZPR010000326.1:0-8027 GCA_035550235.1 Verrucomicrobiia bacterium
TCCGGCTTCCCCACCGATGCGCAGGCGCAAATGATGGCCCTGATGACTCTCACGCCCGGCATCAGCATCATCACCGAACGCATTTTTGAATCGCGCTTCATGCACGTCAGCGAACTCGCGCGCCTCGGCGCGGACATCGACATTGAAGGGCCGAGCGCCATCGTCAAAGGCGGCAAACCACTCAGCGGCGCGCCCGTCATGGCGAGCGATCTGCGCGCCAGCGCCGCTCTCGTCATCGCCGGCCTCTGCGCCAAAGGCGCCACGCAGGTGAACCGCATCTATCATTTGGATCGCGGATACGAAAACATGGACCAAAAACTGCGCAAGCTCGGCGCCCGCGTCGAGCGCGTTGAAGAATCATGACCAAGACATTAATCATCCTCACGATCGTCGTCGCCGTGGCCCTCGGCGGCTGGAAAATGTTCGAATATTGGGACAAAGTGCAGGACGAAAAAGACACCGAAGCGAAAACCGCCGCCGCCACCGTCGTCAACCCGGATTACCTGGGAGGCTTGCCGCCCACCTACATAGACTCCCTGCACGCCGCCCAACAAGCCGGCCCCGACGCTCTGGGAAATTGGCTGAAGGCCTACGGCAATGTCGTGCAAGACCCGCGCAAAGCCTGGATCCAGCTCGATTACGTCCTGATGATCACCCGCTCAAATCCTCAGGAAGCCAAACGCATTTTCAACGAAGTCCGGGACCGCACCCCGCCCAACTCCCCCGTCTGGCCCCGCATCCACGATCTGGAAAAAACGTTTCAGTAGGATAGACAGATTTACCAATTAGTCATCAAATCGAAGCTTGCAACCATCGGCCAGACACCATAATTTTTACAAAAACCTATGGTGGAAAAATTGGCACGGTGGTTTTTCTTCAGTGTTATAGTTTCTCTTATTCCCCTTTTGTTTGCATATATACACGTAGTCAACGACGGCCACACCGCAACACTTCCATCCATATTAGTTCATGGCGAACTTTTGCTCATTTCTGTAGCTCTGGCCGCGGACGCCGTGGGCGATTTAATCGGCGCGCCGCGAAATAGACCAGTTCTAATGATATTTGCAGGTGCAGGGTGTATCATTACAATTATGTTCGCCTCGCTTTACTTCGCCGACGTTTCATACAAGCCCCAAGCAAACGCAGACCTAGTCTATCGGACGTCGCTCGCTGTTTTTGGTTTGTGTTTGGTAGCCAGTGTAAGCTGTAAATTATTAGCGGAGGAAATTAAGCCGTGAGTTTGGAAATAGTTACGATTACAGGTAGCGTTCTCGGAGCAGTTGCGGCAGCCGCTTCAGCTCTAACCGCTTTATTTTTCAAAAGCAAATCACGAATCTCATTAGAAAATAAAAGAATTGAGCTTACAATCATGGGAAACGATGAGAAAAAAACTATATATGATGAAAACAGTTTTTCCCCAGAAGCGTTAGCCCAACTTCAGAAATTGCTGTCGCAATCTAATCAAACAGCCGAAAAGCAGCCACAAAAATCCTCGGAGAACAAGCTGGATGGATGAAATTGCCAGCGCGACGTTTTACGGAATTCCGCCTCATTCCAAAGACCCTTCCACTTCTTGAGAAGGCACTGCCACCGACTGATTTTTCTCCTTTTTTTGTCCCGCATTAAACTTAATCCCGAAATTCCCATGGTTTCGCCATCCGAAATAAAAATCAAAATTCGGCCGGTGATACGAAACAAACGGCAGCCAGATAAATTTATACCGCGCCGCCTCGAAATCCCAACCGCCGTTCGGGTCTGAATTCTGTTTCGGATACCGCCCGCTGCGATGAAACGTTTTGTCCGCCACGCCAATCACGTAAAAATTAAAATTGTGCAGCGGATTCCGGAAACTCCACATCATGCGGCGATGCTTGGCAGTGTCAGTGGGCCGATACCAGTCCGGCGGCTTCGGATCATCGCTGTTTTTTAACCACCAGATCGGGTTCAGCTTGTTGTAAAAATGAATCTTTGGCGCCCTCGGCCCCGGCTTGATTTCTACCGTCCGCCAACTCGTGCGCTGCGCCACATTGGTGCGAACCATCGTATGCGTTTCCGGAACAAACTTCGCCGAAGCCTCCCGAGGACAGAGCAGCAAAAAAACTCCCGCCAGAAAAAACATCCATGGCGGTTTAATCAATCGAATCACTGTTTGTTTAGACCCAAACAATCGAGTTCATATTCAAAAGGCTTGCCATTCTCGAAAGTGAATATGTCGTCGGAGGCTAAACTCAAACGGGGGCTAAAGCAACTCAGCGCCACCTACGATTTCAACATCAATCCTTATGACTCAAACCGACAGGCATCACATCAGGTGGACGGCCGGGCAGCTTCCTGTTCTTCCAGCCAGACTTCAAACGCCACCCCCTCAGTACCGGGGAAACCTTTGGGGAGCAAATTGCTGGCAATAGTACCCTTAATTGCCCGCGCTAGAAATTGAATCGCGCTCATCTCATACGTCTCAAACTCTCCCTTGCCGGCGCGCAATACCACCACCTGCCAATTGTCCACGAGTTCACCACGCACGCGCCAACACAAATCCGTGTCGTTGGTTGCTCTAGCCCAGGGCAATAAACCTCCTGGCTCCCAATAAAGCGGAAAAGGCACACATTTCGGCCTCTTCTCCTTGATAATGCGAAGGGCGGACAAACGTCGCGGCACATGCGGGAAAAATGGTTGGCACATTGCCCCGGCGTAAAGGCCGAGATTCGCAGACATGCGGTGCGTTTTGGAATAAAAGTAACCGTCGCCGTACGCTTTATAAGTTTGAACAAAATCACCCGGCAAGCGCGTTCCGATCTGTTGGAATAGTTGAATCCAATCGGAGTCCGCCATGGTAATGCGCGGACGGCTGGGCGGGGAAATTACCGAAGTCAGTTCGTCCAAGCCAAACATGATATATGGCTGGCGGAGAGGGAGAGATTCGAACTCTCGACACCCTTTTGAGGTGCGTACGCTTTCCAGGCGTATGCCTTAAGCCACTCGGCCACCTCTCCATTGCCGTGCTAAGATTGATTGCCGCGCAGGAAAAAAACAAGCCTGAAGGTGGTGCCACGTCACTATTTGAATTAGGAAAATAGGAAGAAAGGAACGTATTTTGA
Source organism: Verrucomicrobiia bacterium (assembly GCA_035550235.1). Taxonomy (GTDB): domain Bacteria; phylum Verrucomicrobiota; class Verrucomicrobiia; order Limisphaerales; family DASXHY01; genus DASXHY01. The sequence goes on from DASZPR010000326.1 coordinate 3,099, forward strand.
ACCGCCACCCTTGACGGGACCGGTTTAAATTCCTGATTTCCTGCCTTCCTTATCGAAATTCCTCAAACCTCAACCCGCAAACAAATCCCTCACCACCACGTGAAACTCCGGAATCAACTTCTCCACCAACTCCTCCCGCCCTGCCAAAATCCCCTTCAGCATCAAGCCATACTCACTCCCATGATACGTCTCCACGTTGTCATAACGCGGGTCCACCATCCATAACCGCGGCAATCGCACTTCCTCGTAAATCTGCTTCTTCATCACCGTATCCGGCTGATGATCCTCGGAATTCACCACCTCCACCGCCAGCCACAACTTGCCCGTCGCCCGCGCCACCAACGCCAGATCCGGGCACACCGTCGTGCCCGACGACAGCTTCACCTGCGTTCGCGGCGCCAGCAATTGCGTGGAACTCAAATTCGCCACGCTCGCATGAATGATCGCATGCAACCGCCCGCAAATCAGCTCATGCCGCGGCCCGGGAGCCGCCCGCAAAACCGTTTGGCCTTCCAGAATCTCTTTATACGACGAACTCATGCGCCGCGCAAAACGCTACGCAAGAATTTCCCCGTGTGCGAGTGTTTTGAGCGCGCCGCCTCCTCCGGCGTTCCCTCCGCCACAATCCGTCCCCCGCCACCGCCGCCTTCTGGCCCAAGATCAATCAACCAATCCGCCTCCGCCACCAAATCCAGGTTATGCTCAATGACAATTACCGAATGCCCCGCATCCACGAGCCGTTGCAACACCTCCACCAACCGCTGCACGTCCGCCATGTGCAACCCAATCGTCGGTTCTTCCAAAATAAAAATGTTCCGCTTCACCGGCTTCGCGTCCGGCCCTGCTTTCAGCCCCTTTTCATTCGCGTCAAACAATTGTTGCTGTTGCGATTCCTTCAACCCCGTCAGCAAATGCGTCACGAGCTTCACCCGTTGCGCCTCGCCGCCGCTCAACGTCGGACTTTGCTGTCCCAGCTTTAAATATCCCAACCCCGTATCACACAACGCCTGCAACGGCCGCTTGATCTTCTGCATGCTGCCAAAAAATTCCATCGCTTCCTCAACCGAAAGCTCCAGCACCTGCGCAATATTTTTGCCGTTGTATTCAATGTCCAACGTCTCGCGATTGAACCGGCACCCCTCGCACGTCTCACAACGCACGAAAGCCGGTGGCAGAAAATTCATTTCCAACTTAATCTGCCCCGCGCCCTCGCACTCCGGGCAACGCCCCTGCGCGCTATTGAAAGAAAACCGGCTCGGCGAATACCCCCGTAACCGCGCCTCCGGCACCTGCGCAAACAATTTCCGAATCTCATCAAATACTCCCACATAAGTCGCCGGAATCGACCGCGGCGTCCGCCCAATCGGCGACTGATCCACCTCGTAAACCGCCTTGATCGATTCGAGCCCCGAAATCCTGCCCTCATTCTTCGCTCCGCCTTCCGCTTTCCGAGTTTTCAACGCCTGATTTAGCGCCGGCAAAAGACATTCGCGAACCAGCGTGCTCTTCCCCGACCCACTCACACCCGTCACGACCACCAATCGCCCCAACGGAAACTTCACCGTAAGATTCTTCAAATTATTCTTGGAAGCGCCGTGCAAAACCATCGTAGGACAGGCATCCTGCCTGTCTCTAACTTTGCCTTTTTTCCCCAACGGAGAAAGATTAACCGCCCTCCTCTCCCCCCGCGTCGGATATTTCTTATGCGCCCGCAAATATTTCCCCGTCAGCGATTCCGGATGTCGCAGCAACTCCTCCAACGTCCCCGCCGCCACCACCTGCCCGCCGTGCACACCCGCGCCCGGACCCAAATCCACCACAAAATCCGCCCGTCGCATCGTCTCCTCGTCATGCTCCACCACAACCACCGAATTCCCGCGCGACCGCAATTTCTCCAGCGTCGCCAGCAATTGCTCATTGTCCCGCGCATGCAACCCAATCGTCGGCTCATCCAGAACGTAGAGCACACCGCTCAAATTCGATCCCAACTGCGCCGCCAACCGAATCCGTTGCGCCTCACCGCCGGACAACGTCGGCACGCCGCGCCCCAGTTGCAAATAACCCAAGCCCACCTCACACAAAAATTTCAACCGCTCGCGAATCTCCGGTAAAATATCCCGCGCAATCTCCGCCTCGCGCCCGCGGAATTTCATTTTGCGAAAAACTTCCTCGGCCGATTCCACCGACATCTGCGAATACGCATCAATTGTGGGTCCGGCATCTTGCCGGACCTTCGCTTTTTTTGTCTTCGAAAACAGAGCCAGCCCAGACGCCCTTCCCACCTCCAACCGCACCGCCCGCGCCTCCGGTTTCAACCGCGCCCCGTTGCACTCCGGACAAATCTCCCGCTCCCCCTCCTGCCATTCATACCACGACTCCGCAATCGCATCCTCGCGCGCGCCGCGATCCACATCCTCCGGCATGTAAAATAATTCCCCAAACCCCCGGCACCGCGGACACCAACCTTGCGGCGAGTTGTAACTGAAATTTTTCGGGTCCAGCGGCTCAAATGACCGCCCGCAATTCTTGCACGACCGCTCCGTCGAATGAATGCTGACCTTCCCGTGATTATCCAGCGCCAGCAACATCCCGTGCCCCAGCGTCAGCGTCTCGTCAATCAACCGCTGCGGCGATTTAATCGAATGCCTCGGTTTGCGCTCCAAAACGCCCGTCACAATTTCCACGTCATGCTCGCGAAAACGATCCAATCGAAACGTCTCATTCGTCGCAAAGATTTTCCCATCCGCGCGGACCTCTTTATAGCCATGCTTCGCCGCCCACTCCGCCACGTCCGAATGAAACCCCTTTCGATTCTTCACCACCGGCGCCAGCAACAATAAATCCCCGCGCGCCTTCAACTCGCCCTGCAAGCGCCGCCCCAATTCATCCCGCGTCTGCGCCTCCACGGGCAAATTGCAATCCGGGCAATACTGCGTCCCCAACCGCGCAAACAGCAGCCGCACGAAATGATAAATCTCCGTCACCGTGGCCACCGTGCTCTTGCCCCCACCGCGCGAATTCCGCTGCTCGATGCTTACCGTCGGCGGAATGCCCGTGATCAAATCCACATCCGGCCGCGCCATCTGCTCGACAAATTGCCGCGCATACACGTTCATCGAATCGAGAAACCGCCGCTGCCCCTCCGCAAAAATCAAATCAAACGCCAGCGTGCTCTTCCCCGACCCGCTCACGCCCGTAATCACCACGAACTTGTCGCGCGGAATCGTGAGCGACAAATTTTTCAAATTATGCTCACGCGCCCCGTGAATCACGATCGCGTCTGACGAATTCAATTCTTCTGGTGTACGAAGCATAATTAAAGTGATTTGGAAAACTGCCGCCATGAACCCGCGCGAAGCGAAAGAATCCCTTGCGCTGAATTGAGCCGTGCCGCGTACGATTTTCCGAACGCGCGACACAGTTTCACCCTCTCCCCGGGGGAGAGGGCCGGGGTGAGGGGAAGCGTAAACTCAAATCCATCCGCCGCTAAAAATTGATGATGCGTGCCTTTCATACAGTTCATCTCTTGGTCCCAGTCAATTTCGGATAACTCACTCCACCCCGTCCCGAATTTCCATTCACCAAGCGCGACGCCCGCCCGCTCAATAACTCTCTTAAAAATTTCCCCGTCGGACTCCCCTCGCACGCCGCCACCTCCTCCGGCGTCCCCTGCGCCACAATCTTCCCGCCCTCATCCCCCGCCCCCGGCCCGAGATCAATCACCCAATCCGCGGACTTGATCACATCCAGATTATGCTCAATCACCACCACCGAATGCCCCGCATCTACGAGCCGTTGAAACACTTTCAAAAGCACCCGCACATCATCGAAGTGCAACCCCGTCGTCGGTTCATCAAACAGGAACAAAGTGCGGTGGGCGTCCCGCCCGCCTTCCGAATCCGCATCTCCGAGCGTGGGCGAGACGCCCACGGCACGTTCCATCGCCTCCGCCAAATGCCTCACCAACTTCAACCGCTGACTCTCCCCGCCCGAAAGCGTATTAATCGGCTGCCCCAGCCGCAAATAACCCAGCCCCACTTCCTGCAATAACTTCAAGCTCTCCGCCGCGCGCACCGCCGGACGCGATTCCGGAAACGCGCACAAAAATTGAAACGCCTCATCCACCGTCGCCTCCAGCACATCCCCAATGCTCCACGCCTGTTCCGCCCCGTGCACCTTCACCTCCAAAATATGCGAACGATACCGCCGCCCATCGCACTCCGGGCACTTGATGAACACGTCGCTCAAAAATTGCATCTCGATTTTTTCAAATCCCGCCCCGCGACACCGCTCGCACTGTCCCTGCGCCGAATTGAAACTGAACGCGCTCGCATTCAACCCGCGCTGCTTCGCGACTTCCGATTGCGCAAACACTTCGCGAATATCATCGAACGCGCCGATGTACACCGCCGGATTCGACCGCGGCGTCTTGCCCAGTGCCGATTGATCCACGAGCACCACGCGGCTCACATTTTCAAATCCTTCGAGAACTGTTCCGTGTTCCGTGCCCCGTGACTCGCGTCCCTCGCCTTCGTCCTCCTTCTCATTCTCGTCCTCGATGCGCTCGGACGCCTTCGCCGCCATTTTCAATTCCGCCGCCTGCGTCCTCAGCTTCGCTTCCAACGCCGGCAACAGAACCTCGCGAATCAACGTCGTCTTCCCCGACCCGCTCACCCCCGTCACGCAAACAAATCGCGCCAGCGGAATCTCCACCGACACATCCTTCAAATTATGCCGCGTCGCGTGACTCAACTTCAACGTGCCGCCGGCATCTTGCCGGCGGTCGGCCTTTTCCGCGCGTTCATTCAAAGCAAACCCATGTTTCTCCAACTCCGTCTCTAAAGTCACCACCCGCCGCTCCGGAATCTCACTCTCCTTCCGCCCGCTCAACTACTCCCCCGACAGCGAATTTTTGCTTTTCACAATATC
>DASZPR010000327.1:0-3110 GCA_035550235.1 Verrucomicrobiia bacterium
CGACACTGTGCTGCAGCGGGTATTGGTCAGCACGGTTCCGACCTGGCAGGACGTTTCCAGATGGTATTGGGATCTCAGCAAACCCCACTTGGACATGACGACGCCGGAAATGAAACAGACTGTCAGCAATCTGACGGCACACGCCACGACGGATTTGGACAAGGTGAAAGCGATCTTTTATTTCGTGTCGAAGAGCATCCGCTACATGGGGCTGACGCCGGAAAAGGATCGCCCGGGCTTCGAGCCGCACGATGTCTGCATCACGTTCCAGAAAAAATACGGCGTTTGCCGCGACAAAGCCGGGTTGCTCGTGGAGATGCTGCGCCTGGCTGGTTTCGACGCTTACCCGGTGCTGATCAACGTTGGCGCCAAGCGCGACATGAAGGTGCCGCGGCCGGATTTTAATCACGCCATCGCCTGTGTCGAGTTGAAGAAGGGCGAATACACTCTGATGGATCCCACGGACGAAAACACGCGCGACCTGCTGCCCACCTACGACGGCAATCGCAGTTATCTCGTCTGCAGTCCGGAAGGTGAAACGCTGCGCGTCAGCCCGGTGCAGCCGCCTGACGAAAATATGTTGCTGGTGAAGACGAGCGGCACACTCAAGCCGGATGGTTCGCTCGACGCCATGTCTGACCTGTCATTTGAAGGTGTGAACGACGACCAATATCGCAATGCATTCGCGCACATGAAACCCGACGATCTGAAACGGTTTTTTGAAGCCCGGCTCAAATCCGCAATTCCGAGCGTCCGACTGACGTCTCTGAAAATCGCCCCGGAAAACGTGCTCGACACCTCCGTCCCGCTCCATGCCGAGTTGAAGTTCACCGCCACCGGCTTGGCCGCGAATGGCGGCAGCAAGTCCATGATCAGCCTCCCGTGGATTTCCAAGAATCTCGGCATCGCCAACCTCACGCTCACCGGTTTGGCGGATTTGCAAAAGCGCAAATATCCGCTGCTGACCGAGATTGCCTGCGGCGTTCGCGAAGATGTTTCACTCCGGCTCGCGGATGGCTTTGCCGCGCCGGTGGCAACTCCGGACCTGTCCTCGGTTGATCAGCCGTCAATCGGCTACGATACGCATGCCGCGGTAACCAACGGGATGCTGACCTGCTCGCGCGATTTCAAATTGAAATCGGTCGAGTTCTCGCCCGAACAATACCTGGAACTCAAACGCATGCTGAAAGACATTTCTTACGATTCCCGCAAGAGCCTGATCATGGCGCTCAAATCGGAAGTCCAGCCAGAGCCGGGCGCTTTCAAGGCGCGTTCGGATGAACCGGTTGAATCCGATGCCACGATTCTCGAAAGCCGGAAATCGCTCGATGTCAAGGACGCGCACACGGCGACGTATCGCGTGAAGTATTCGAAGCGCATCATGACCTACGCCGGGAAGATTCGCGAATCCGAGGTGAAGCTCCCCTTCAATCCCGCCTGTGGCCAAGCGAAGATCGTTCACGCCGTCGTCATTTCCAAAACCGGCGAGCGACAGGAAATCTCTCCGGGTGAAATCAATGTCATGGACCAGGGCTGGAACGCCTCGGCCCGGCGTTACACGGGCGGAAAGGTGCTCGTCGCCAGCCTGCCGGGTGTGGAGATCGGCTCGACCATCGAAGTGGAATTCGAGACGTCCATGCACGACAGGCCATCGCTTTCTGGATTTGAAGCCTTCCAGTTTCCGGATGCGCTGGACGAAAAAACCTTCGAGCTGACAGCGCCGGCAAATCTTCAAATCCACAAGCTGGTCACCGGCGCGCCGGGCGTGGTCGCAGAGAAGCACAACTCGGCCGAGGGAACCCAGACCTTTCAATGGCACGCCAGTCACACCAAACCATTGCCTTCCGAAGCGCAGGTGCCGCCGGAATGGGTTTATGAGGCGGGCACGGAGTATTTTGTTGGCGACGCTCACGCCTACTGGCAGAGCTTGAATGATGCGATGCTCGCGCATTCCAGGCAGTCCGCCAAAGCGACCACACTCGCGCAGCAACTGACCGCCGGCGCCAAGTCAAAGCGCGCCGCCGTCGTTGCGATTCGTGATTTCATCGCCAGCAACATCCGGAATGCCGGCCCGTCATTCACCACGCTTCCGCTGCGCGAGCTTTCCGATGCGGACACAACGCTCAGCGATGGGTACGGCCACGCCGCTGACCGCGCGATTTTGTATTACGCGATGCTTTCCGCCGCCGGCTTCAAACCGGAATTCGTGATGGCGTCGGATTTGCCGCCCATCGCAGCCATCACCAACACCACGCAATCATTTCCGCTGCCGGATCATTTCCAAACGCCCTTGGTCCGCGTGTCGATGGAAGGCGAGCCCTGCTATTTGAACGATACGGATCAATACGCCCGGCTCGGGACCACCGGAAATGATGATCAACTTGGCCTGGTGCTTTCGAACCAGAAAATCGAGACCATCCAGGCGGAAAAGAATTTCGCTGATAAATCCGAGACCGACTACGTCGTTTCGCTTTCGGACGATGGAAAGGCGCGCATCAAAATCTCGAAACATTACTACGGCACGGATTACAACCAGAAGCACAAGTTCTTTGCCGAACTGCCGCCGGAAGAGCGCCAGCGTTATTATCAGGAAGTGGTCTCCCAGGTAGCGCAAGGCGCGAAGGCGGTTGACGACTTGAAGACGGATTTCGGCACCTATCCCGGCCTTGAGGAATTCACGGTGGACCTGGATGATTATGGCGTGGTAAATGGAAATTATCTCTATTTCAATCTGCCATTTACGCATCCGTTCTTCGCCGCGATGACCGATCAGCGTTCGTTGCCGTACTACATCTCCTTCGACCACGAGAAGGTTGCCCGCGCCGAAATTGAATTTCCTGCCGGTTACGTTCAGACGGACATTGTGCCAAAGAGCGAGACCTTCAAACTGCCCGGCGGCTCCCGCATTCAGATCACCAAATCAAACGCACCGAACCGGTGCGTCCTCTGGAACGATTTTCATGTGGCCCCGGCCATCATCAATCCGACCAACTATCCCGAGCTGCTGGACATCCAATCCGCGCTGGGCCAGAAATCGGCGACTACGTTTCTGCTGGAAAAGGAGCCGACAACGGTCACCGAACGGCCTTGACGCCCGGCTGACGCGTCAG
>DASZPR010000328.1:0-5633 GCA_035550235.1 Verrucomicrobiia bacterium
AATTTATTCCGACGCGAGTTTGAAACAGGTCCTCTTCACGTTCCGTCGCACAGCCACCAATTCCGGTTCCACGATAAATGTTTTGCGAGAATTCAATTTGCCGGATGGCAAACTCGCGGCGCGCGAACAGGTGGTGTATGAAGGCAGCCAATTGAAATCATTTGTCCTGGAGGAATTGCAAACCGGCGCCAAGGGAGTGGTGAAAGTGGAATCCGTGGGCGGCGAATTGAAAATGAATTTTAACTATACTCAAGGCGCCACGAAAAAAACCGGCAGCGAAAAGTATTTCAATGAGATCTTGCTCAGCGATATGGTGGGGCCGTTTATGGCGGCACATTGGGACAGCATTGCCAAGGGTGACGTCGTGAAATGCCGGTTGGTGTCCGTTTCACGCGCGGAAACGGTAGGATTCAAGTTTTTCAAAGAATCGGATTCCACGTGGCATGGCAAACCGGTGATGATGGTGACGTTGCAGCCTTCCAGTATCGTCATTGCGCGGTTCGTTGATCCGTTGCATTTTGTCGTTGAGAAAGACAGTCCGCATCGCGTGATTCAATACACCGGGCGCACGACGCCGAGCATTCGCAAGAATGGAAAATGGGATGACCTGGACGCAGTCACGGTATTTGACTGGAACTGAACGCCGTTCGAGGGTGGGGAATCCGCCCCAGAGACAATCGCAGCGGCGGTGGGTAAGCCTTTTTACACAACATGGCCAAACCGGAGATCCGCGCTACACCTGAGGAACTGGATCCGCTCTGGTACAAAAGCGCAATTATTTACGAAGTGCCCGTCCGCGCGTTCTTCGACAGCAACGCCGACGGCATCGGGGACTTTCGCGGACTAACGCAAAAGCTCGATTATATCCAGGATCTTGGCGTGACCGCGCTTTGGTTGCTGCCGTTTTATCCTTCGCCGCTCAAGGACGACGGTTACGACATTGCGGATTATTATTCCATCAATCCCATCTACGGCACACTGGGCGATTTCAAAGCCTTCATGCGCGAGGCGAAACGTCGCGGCTTGCGGGTCATCACCGAACTCGTGCTGAACCACACCTCCGACCAGCACCCATGGTTTCAACGTTCGCGCCGCGCAAAGCCGGGCAGCAAGGAGCGCGATTTTTATGTCTGGAGCGATTCGCCCGAGAAATATAAGGGGACGCGAATCATCTTTCAGGATTTTGAACCCTCGAACTGGACGTGGGACCCCGTTGCGCGCGCGTATTTCTGGCATCGCTTCTATTCGCATCAACCCGACTTGAATTTCGACAACCCGGCGGTGCATCGCGAGATTCTGCGGATCTTTGAATTCTGGATGGATCTTGGCGTGGATGGTTTTCGGCTGGACGCAGTGCCTTATCTTTACGAACGCGAAGGAACTTCGTGCGAAAGTTTGCCAGAAACGCATGCGTATCTAAAAGTTTTGCGCAAGCATCTCGATACCAAGTACGGCGATCGCATGCTATTGGCGGAGGCGAACCAATGGCCCGAGGAAGCGGTCACTTATTTTGGCACTGGCAAAGGCGATGAATGCCACATGGCGTTTCATTTTCCGTTGATGCCGCGGCTGTTTATGGCGGTACGGTTGGAAGACCGCATTCCGGTCACGGATATTCTCGAACAGACGCCGCAGATTCCGGAGACAAGCCAATGGGCGCTCTTTCTCCGCAATCACGACGAACTCACGCTCGAAATGGTGACGGATGAGGAGCGCGATTATATGTATCGCGTGTATGCGAGCGAAGCCAAGGCGCGCTTGAATCTCGGCATCCGCCGCCGATTGGCGCCGTTGTTGAAGAATGACCGCAAGCGCATTGAATTATTGAATCTGCTGTTGCTTTCGCTGCCGGGGACGCCGGTGATTTATTACGGCGACGAAATTGGCATGGGTGACAATATTTTTCTGGGAGATCGCAATGGCGTCCGCACGCCGATGCATTGGAGCGCGGACAAGAACGCCGGTTTCTCCCGCTGCACGCCGCAGGCGATTTACGCGCCCATCATTCTCGACCCGGAATATCACTACGAGGCGGTCAATGTCGAAACGCAGCAGAACAACCAGCATTCGCTGCTCTGGTGGACGCGGCGCGTATTGGCATTGCGCAAGCGGTGGAAGGTTTTTGGGTTCGGCACGCTCGAATTTTTGCACCCGGAAAACCGCAAAGTGCTGGCCTTCATTCGCCGGCATGAGGACCAGACGCTTTTGGTTTTGGCGAATCTGTCGCGTTTTCCGCAACCGGTGGAACTCGATCTTTCAAGCTGCCCGGGGTGTGTTCCCGTGGAGCTTTTTGGCCGTACGGAATTTCCGGCCATTGGCAAAAATCCCTATCCGTTCACCATGAGCCCGCACAGTGCGCTGTGGTTTTCGCTGGAGCGGGCGGCTGAGCGCCATACGGAGGAGTTGTCCACCCGTCTTTGCAAAACGCTGACCGCGGAAGGGGAGTGGCAGGAATTGGTCGTGGGCAAGGAGCGGGACGATCTCGAAGCGTGCCTGCCCGCATTCCTCCAGCAACGCCGGTGGTTCGCGACGAAAGGCGAAATCAAATCCGTGCGCCTGCGCGATTTGTTCGAGCTGCACAATTCCGAGAAGCATTTCGTGGCGATCGTCATGGCGGATTATTCACAGAGCGAACCCGAGCAATATCTGTTGCCGCTGGCGTTCGCTTCGGGCGCTGAGTCCGAGCGTCTGGAGCACGACGCGCCCGGTTTTGTATTCGCCCGCGCGCATATTGAACGGCCCAATGTGAACGGCGTGATTTATGATGCCGCGGCGGGAACGGATTTCGGGCGCATGTTGTTTGAAGTCATGGCGCGGCGTCGAACGATCAAGAGCGAGCACTCCGAGGCTTCGCTCACAGGTTGGACGCGCGGTGTGTTGCGCGGCGAGGTGCCGAAACCTTCCGCGGCCCGCACCGAGGAGCGCAACACCGTTATCACGTATGGCGATAAATATATTTTGAAACTGTTCCGGCGGCTGGAGTCAGGCATACATCCCGCGCTCGAATCCGCGCAGTTTTTGGCCGAGAGAGATTTTCCGCATGTGCCGCCGTTCCTTGGCGCGCTGGAGCTTCAACGGACCGACGGCGAGCGCACCTGTCTCGGTATCCTGAGCGGACTCGTTCCGGATGCCAAACGTGGCTGGGAATTTACCCAGGACGCCTTGAAACGCTATTTCGATCGCGTGCGTACTATGTCCAACGACACTCGCGAGAACGAGAGCATTACGTCGCTGGTGGAATTGGCGGAAAAAGGTGTTCCCAATTCAACGATCGAGATTATCGGAACATACTTCGAATGGGCGCGATTGATGGGACAGCGAGTGGGTGAATTGCACCTGGCGCTGACTTCCGATCTTGACCATAAAGAGTTCGCGCCCGAGCCGTTCACGCCGTTTTATCAACGATCACTTTACCAATCGTTGCGGAATCATCTCGCGTTTCATTTCCGAATCCTGCGCCGCGAATTGAAAAAAATTCCGGAGTCCGTGCGTCCGCTCGCGGAGAAAGTGCTCGGGTTGCAGGACGCCATCCTCGCCCGTTATCGCGCGGTGCATCAGACGCCGATGAGCGCGATGCGAATTCGCAGCCACGGAAATCTCCACCTCGGCCACATGCTGCACACGGGAAAGGATTTCTTCATCATCGACTTCGAAGGCGAACCTGGCTGGACCTTAAGCCAGCGCCGCATCAAGCGCAGCCCCCTGCGGGATATTGCCGGCATGATTCGCTCGTTCCACTATGCCGCGGATTCGACATTGCGGCACCATGCCGAAACCGGGAACCTGCATCCGGACCAGGCGCGCGCGCTGCAACCATGGGCACGGTTTTGGGAGCGGCAGGTAAGCGCGGATTTTCTGGGCGCGTATCTGGCCGTGACGAAGGACTCGGGGTTGTTGCCGAAAACGAATGCAGGCTTGCCCGCGTTGCTGGAAGCGTTCCTGCTCGACCAGGCCGTGATTGAAATGAGCCGCGAATTGCAGGGCCGCTCCGAGGTCATTCGCGTCCCTCTCGAAGGCATCCTGCAAATCGTCGCGCCCGCGTCATGAAGCCAGACGTCGCCCGGCAACTCCGCCGACTGGCTGAATTGAACGGAGTTCAGCCAAGCTTCACTGACGCCGCGAACAAGCAAATCACCGCCTCGTCCGACGTGCTCGCTGGCGTGCTCAAAGCGCTTGGCGTTCCGGCCGATAAGCCCAATGAAATCCGCGAGAGCGTGCGCGCAGGTTTGCTCGGGCCGTATCGGCAGGGAATCGAGCCGGTTGTTGTCGCGTGGGATCAAACAGCCAGCACCATCAGGTGGCACGTTCCCGCGCACCTGGCCGACAAGCGGGCGCAACTGCGATTGATTTTGGAAGATGGTGCAGTCAGGAAACTCACGCCAAAATTTCGCGGCGCTGGTCTCGATCGAATTGAAGGTGAGCAGTTCGCGACGAAAGAATTCGTTCTAAGCCCGCTTCCATTCGGCTATCACACGCTGGAAATTTTAGTCGGCGATGCGGTTTATCGGACATTGGTTATTTCCGCGCCCGTCCAAAGCTTTGCCGAGGTGCGCACGGAAAAAAGTTGGGGAGCATTTTTGCCGATGTACGCACTCCACTCGAAGGAAAGCTGGGGCGCGGGAAATTTTTCGGATTGGGAACGGCTCTCGCACTGGGTGGGTGGGCGCGGCGGAAGCATCGCCGGCACGTTGCCCTTGCTGGCCGCATTCCTCGATTATCCCGTCTGCGAGCCAAGCCCGTACTCACCCGCCAGCCGTCTGTTTTGGAATGAATTTTATCTCGATATCACGCGCGTGCCGGAGTTTACCCGCTGTCGCGAGGCGCAAACGCTGGTCCGGTCGAAAGCCTTCCAAACGCAGATCCGGGCATTTCGCCGCCACGAAATTATTGACTACGAATCCCAGTGGGCCGCGCGGCGAAGCGTGCTTGAATTGTTGGCAAAATTTTTCTTTGCGAAAGCGTCCTCGCGCCGCGCTGATTTCAGGCGGTTTTTGCGAGCGCGACCGGAAGTGAACGATTACGCCGCGTTTCGCGCAGTTTGCGACACCTTGAAAACCTCCTGGCACAATTGGCCGCAACGCCTGCGCGAGGGCACAATTCGCGAAGGCGACTACGACACGTCCGCGCAACAATTCCATTTATACGTCCAATGGCTGGCACATGGTCAAATGGACGAATTGATTCAGCGGAGCGAAAAGAATGGCGTGAAGCTCTATCTGGATTTGCCGCTCGGCGTGAATCCGGATGGCTACGATGTCTGGCGCGAGCGGGATAGCTTCGCGCTGGACGCCAGCGCAGGCGCTCCGCCGGATTTATTTTTTTCCAAAGGCCAGGATTGGGGCTTTGCACCCCTGCATCCGCGGCGCATTCGGGAGAACGGTTATCGCCACGTGCTCGCGTTCCTGCGTTTTCAAATGCATCACGCGCGCCTCTTGCGCATCGATCACGTGATGGGCCTGCACCGGCTCTACTGGGTGCCGCACGGTTTCGCCGCGCGGGAGGGCACGTATGTCAATTATCCCGCCGACGAGTTGCACGCCATTTTCAGTTTGGAATCACACCGGCATCGCACGCGTTTGGTTGGGGAAAATCTCGGCACGGTTCCGCCAGCCGTCAACGAGAGCATGCAACGA
>DASZPR010000329.1:0-4447 GCA_035550235.1 Verrucomicrobiia bacterium
TTGGTTCGCCTTGGTAATCCGGGTAGCCGCCGACCTGCGAAATATCGGTGATAATTCCGTCGCCCGCGACGCCCCAATTGTTTTTCGCAAGCCCTTTCATCGGCGTGGGAGTGAATTGCTTGCCTTCGCTCCAGACTTTTCCGGTTCGCACTTCGTTGATAACGCGCTCGTCCACCGGGTCGCGGTGCGGCAGACTCGCTCCGGCATTATTTAAAACTTCCTGATAAGCCACCTGCGCGGAAGTCGTCGTGACCGGCGCCATGGGGAAGGGTTTGTCCGAGCGCACTTTTGCGACGAGACCTTTGACCGCTTCGTTTGTGGTTGTGCTCGGATCATCCTTGGAGCCGCCATCGGAGAATTGCACGCCGCCCGCCCAATTGTCCTGTGAAACCTTTTCGTTGCCATCGACAATATTTCCGTTCACGTAGGCCTGGCCGAAGCGCGGCGTGGGGTCCTGCTTCGATTGCGACGCCGAAGGGAGCAACACGCGATACGCCACCGTGCCGCTTTCGCGCACAGGACCCGGTTTGTAGTAATTATTGATGATGTTGTAAAAGCTGCCCTTGTCGCCGCCATCGACGGTGCGATGACGCCAGTTGAACAGCACATTGTTGATGAAATTGAAATCGTAACTCATCCCGATGCTCGGGTTGCGTCCCGTGTTGCACGCGAAAAGGTTGTGATGAAAACTGCTGTTGCGCCCGCCCCAGGTCGCGCCGAACGCGTGGTTGTAGGTGTTGAGGGCTTCGCTGGAAATGTTCCATTGCAGCGTGATATTGACGGTCGGCAATTTCTGGCCGTTGCTGTTCGTGCCGCGGTCGTAAATATGGCGATACATCGAAAGATTTTCGTCCAGGCCCCAACTGCACGAGCAATGGTCCACGATAATGTTGCCGATGGGATTGCCGCCGAGCGCGTCGTCGCGATCAAACACATCCGTGTTGCCGCGGCGAAAACGCATATAGCGGATCACCACGTCGTGCGCGTCGACCAATGTGCTTTCGCCGGCGATGCATACGCCGTCGCCGGGTGCGGTGTGGCCGTCAATGGTGAGATAAGGCGCCTTGATGTTGACCGGTTTTTCCAGATGAATGATACCCGCGACGTTGAAAAGCACGATGCGCGGCCCCGCGGCTTCGCAACCTTCGCGAAAAGTCCCCGGCCCGCTGTCCGCGAGGCTGGTTACGACGTAAACCTTCCCGCCGCGGCCGCCAAAGGAAAATTTGCCCGCGCCTTCCGCGCCAGGGAACGCCGGGACTTTCGCCTGTGGCAAATCGTCCGGCTTGGCCGCCCAGGGAATGTAGGGTTTGCCCTTTTTGTCCCACTCCGCCAATTGCGGGGCGACGTTTGACCAGACTTCCTCCTCGTGCTGCTTGAATTCCGCCTGGCGCGCTTTATCCGCGCCTTCAGCCACCGGCCAGCTTTCGCGGGCGAATACCGGGGTCGCGACTGAAAGAACGAGTAGCGAAACAATTTTGATTTTCATGAAAATAATTTTTTAGAGTGAATACTCGCCGACGAGAGAGTTCAGGTATTTTTCCAGGTTCGTATAGCCGTCGCCGTTTAAATTCTTGTTTGCGTCGCTGGCGTCGTTGGGGTTCAGGCCGTGCGCCTTTTCCCAATCGTCCGGAATGCCATCATGATCGCTATCAACCGGCACGTTGTAGGTTTTGTAATCCGGCCAAGGGAAATTCGGCGAACCGGCGGCGCTTTTGTCGTCCGATTGCGTATCGATGATGCCGGGATAGTTCGGGCCGGGACGATCGCCATAAGTCGGGCCGCGCGTGCCGATGAATTCCGCCGTGCCGTCCCGCACGTCCTTGATGATGTGCAGATCGATCACGTCGGACTTCGGAAAATTCGCCCCGACATCTGCCAGCACATTCGTGTAAGCCTCGCGCGCGGTGTGGGTCTTTACGTAGGAAGGGTATAATTCATGATCCACGCGAACATCCTTTTCATCAACAGGATCGCGCGCATTCGGCCAGCCATTCTCGAAGGCGCTCCAGTTGTTGGTTTCATTCACGTAGCCCTCGAGCACGTTGCCGGTCATATAATAACTCTCCGTGCCCCACGCGGGATTGATCTTGTCGAGTTTCAACAGCCATTTCACGAACGGATTCGGCGCGTGCGGTTTGTAGTAATTGTTGACGTAATTCAGCGCTTTCACGCCGCCGTCCGTGGTGCGCGCGGTCCAGTTGTAAACCACATTGTTGCGGATATCGAGATAGCCGGCGTATTTGCCGGATTGATTCAAGCCGCCAGCGAGACTCCAATTGCGATCCGTGCAATCCGCCAGGAGGTTGTGATGGTAGCTGCCGATGGCGCCGCTGATGGAGCCCGCGAACGCGTGCGTTTCCAGCTTGGTGCGATCGTTCGCGCGATAATGCGGTCCGTGATGCAGCGCTTCGGCCACGATATTCCGCTGGAAGGTAATATTCTTCGCGCCGCGCGAACTGGTGCCTTCGTCCGAACTCCAACTGATGGAGCAATGGTCCATGATGCAATCATCGCAACTGCCGAGCCCGGCGCCATCCATCGCCTTGTTCGCCGTATCACCAATGCGATAGCGCAGGTAACGAATAATGACGTCGTGCGTGCCGTATGCGCCCGCACCATAATCCGCGAGGCAAATGCCATCGCCGGGAGCAGTTTGGCCCGCGATGGTGCAATACGGATTGTGAACCGCGCAGGGTTTTTTCAAATGAATCAAGCCGGAGACGCGGAAAATAATCGTGCGCGGTCCTTCTGCTTCCACGGCGGCGCGCAAACTTCCGGGAATCACGGCTTCGCCTTTGGCCTGGTCATAGTCCTGGAGATTGGTGACTTCGATCACGCGGCCGCCACGGCCGCCGCGCGCAAAGCGTCCGTATCCCTCCGCTGTGGGAAATGCCAGCGCCCGCGTGCGGAAACGCCACACTTCGCCTTTCGTCGATGCGCCGCCGGTCACTTCATCCACGCGCCAGAAATAAGTCTGCATCTGGTCCAACGCGGGCAGCGCGTAACTCGCTGTGTTGAGGTTCCCTTTGAACTCCGGTGACTTCGGGGTGGCATTGGCAACTGCGTTGGAATCCGTCCCGAAATAGAATTGATGCCCGGTAGCGCTTGCCGATGCCGTCCAGGTCAAGGGCGATTCATTCGGCCAATGCTCATCGTCATTCGCGGGCTGGGGCTTGATGGCTTCCAGTTTTGGATTCGGATTGTCGATTTCAAATCCATTGATGATGACGGTTTGCCCGGATTTCTCCGGCTGAAAATGAATCACAACATCGCGGCCAGCCTGCGCTTCGACTTCGACAAACGCACTCGCCACTTCGTAATCGTTGGTCGCGCGGACTGTGGGCATGATATGCTTCAATTTCGTGACGCCGTCCACCGTGACGTCGAACTCCGCCGGTTCCACCTCGCGCAATTCATTGTGATACGTGGCCACTGTGTGTTTTCCGGGAGTCAATCCACTAAGAGCCAGGTCGATCCCGCCGTTCGCCGGGGTTTTGACCGCGACGCCATCCGTAGCCATCGTCGCGCCATAATCGAGCAGACCCTTGAACAGGATGGGCGAGAGACTGCTGTTCTTTGCCGCGCGCAAGGTGACCGTCACGCCGCCGAATGTCCGCGAAGCGGTGGCGCCTTCGTGTAACGCCCAGTTTTCCCAATGCGGGGTCAATAAATCCTTCCGGTTGTCCGGCGGATTTAAATCCACCTTCACCGGTTCGGAATGGGCCGTGGCCGCCACGCAGGCAGACAGCAATATCGGATAGACGATTTTATTCATTGGGAGCATTTCAAAAATATTGCAGCCATTCGGTGGAGAGATGGAGACGAAGCGGTCTTTTTGATTTTCGGCTTCGTTTCGGCTCAGTCACGGGGTTCTTTAAACCCGCTCTTTCGCCAAAGCCTTGCCAAAACTCAAAAATCCTCACTCCGAATGGCTGCAGTATTTTTTTTCAAACGCTCTAGAGTTCGCCATAAACAGACGCGCATCTGCCTGATTCGGTTATGCTTTCCCATTATAAAATGTGCCAAACAGTTTTAGAAAATTGCCAAAAGCGATATCACGCGAAATCGACTTTGCCAAATTTCCAGGAACGCCTGGGCGCGCCGGCGTCTCGCTGGCGATTAAACATTCTGACCGGCGAGACCCACATTCTCGTCTCGTAAGAAAAACAGGCCGGGATTTTTGTCCCGGCCTGTTTGAATACCACAATTTCAACCGCCTTCAGACGCGTTACGGAGCGACCATCCGGTAAAACACGCTTCCGGGTGTTTGGGCGTTGGTGAAGTACAGGTCGTTTGTGAACTGCGCCGCAGCGATATACTGCCAGTTCGTGTTTTCGATGCCGTTCGTCGGCGCGTTCACCAGCGTTTGCAATTTCCAACCGATGTATTCCGACGGCCAGTGGAGCGTGGTGACAATCACATTATTCGTCACCGGCGGAACGTTTGT
>DASZPR010000330.1:0-3445 GCA_035550235.1 Verrucomicrobiia bacterium
AAATCGGCGCACTGAAGGACCCGGTCATCATTGAATCCATCGAGCTGCTCCGCAAAGGACGCACTCATTTCGTCCGCGTCCGCTCCCAAGACGGCGCGGAAGGGATTTCGGTCGACGATGGCCGCATGGATGTCTTGCATCCGATTCTCAATCGCCTCGTGATTCCTTATTTCATCGGCAAGGATGTGCGCGATCTGGAGGAACACCTGTTTCAAGCCTATCGCTATCAAAGCAATTACAAGCTGCAAGGCCTCGCGCTCTGGGCGCCGGTCGCACTCGTCGAATTCGCCATACTCGACATGTTCGGGCGCATGCTAAAAAAGCCCATCGGCCAGTTGCTCGGCGATATCGTCCGCACCACCATGCCGTTTTATGTGGCCAGCGGCCGTCGCGATACGACACCCGAGCAGGAGATTGATTATCTCAAAACACTCGTCGAGCCGGTTAATGCCAGGGCACTCAAATTCCGCGTCGGTGGCCGCATGAGCCGCAACGAAGACGCCATGCCAGGCCGCACGGATAAATTAATCCCGCTCGTGCGAAAAGTGTTTGGTGACAAAATGGTCATCCACGCCGATTCCAACAGCTCCTACGATCCGCCCAAAGCCATCGAAGTCGGCAGGATGCTTCAGGACGTTGGCGCCATTCACTATGAAGAGCCGTGTCCGTTCGATAATTTCGACGACACCAAAAAAGTGACTGACGCGCTGGAAATTCCTGTTGCGTTCGGCGAACAGGAATCCAGTCACTGGCGCTTCCAATGGTGCATCCGCAATCACGTCGTCGATATCGTGCAGCCCGATCTTTATTATTACGGCGGCATGATTCGCTCCCGCCGCGTCGCGCGCATGGCGGAATTGGCCGGCATGGCCACCACCGTCCATCTCTCCGGCGGATTCGGATTTGTCTATTCGCTGCACTTCGCCTCCTGCACGCCGAAAATTGGTCCGTGGCAGGAATACAAAAAAGGCATCGAGACCTTTGGCCAATGGTTCGACCCGCCGCTGAAAGCCGTGGACGGCGCCATCACCATTCCGCAGGGACCCGGTGTTGGCCTCGCCGATCCGAAGGAAATTTTAAAAGGCGCCGTCATTGTTCCGGATGAAGGCGGCAAAACTTCCGGCAACCCCGGTTAATTTATGTTGTTGAAACGATTGAAGAAGTTATCGCTCGCGTGCGCGGGCATTTTCTTGGCGGCGATTTTTTTCGGTGGAGATGTTTGGGGAGCCGATGGCCCCTCCGTTAGTAATGTTCGGCGCCAAAACGATTTTGCCCTGGTTCAGAAAGGTTCTGCGGCATCCATTGTCTACGACGCATCCGACGCAAAGGTCGTCGGCATCACCGCAAAATTATTCGCAGCCGATGTTCAGCGCGTCACCGGCGTCCTGCCGGCGGTAACCAACTCGGTCTCCAGCGCGGGCAAACACATTGTTTTGATCGGAACCATCGGCCACAGTTCGAATCTCGACGCCCTGATCGCCGCCGGAAAAATCAGCGTTAAAACCATCCAGGGCGGCTGGGAGCGTTATCAAATCCAAGTCGTCGAAAACCCGTTCCCAGGCGTGACCAACGCCTTGGTCATTGCCGGCAGCGACCGGCGTGGTGCGGCTTACGGTGCATTTTCGCTTTCGGAAGAGATGGGCGTCTCGCCGTGGTATTGGTGGGCGGATGTTCCGCCGCGCAGCCACCCGGAACTCTACGTGAGCGCGGAAAAATTCGTTTCGAGCGAGCCGGCCGTTCGCTATCGCGGCATTTTTCTCAACGACGAAGACTGGGGATTGCGTCCGTGGGCAGCGAAAACATTCGAGTCTGAAAATGGAAACATCGGCCCGAAAACTTACGAAAAGATTTTCGAACTGCTCCTCCGCCTCCGCGCCAATTATCTCTGGCCCGCAATGCATCCCGGCACTACGCCGTTCAACAATTATCCCACCAACCGCGAAATCGCCGATGCCTACGCCATCGTCATGGGTTCGTCGCATTGCGAACAAATGCTGCGCGACAACGTCGGCGAATGGGATGAAAAGGTTTTTGGCGATTATAACTTCGTCACCAATTCCGGCGGCGTCCTGAAATACTGGGAACAACGCGTCCGCGAGAATGGCAAATACGAGAACGTCTACACCGTCGGCATGCGCGGCATTCACGATGGCGCGATGCCTGGCGGCGGCACCGAACGCGAAAAAGCCGCGCGCCTTCACACCATCATCAACGACCAGCGCGAAATGCTCGTGCGACTCGTGAACACGAATGTCGCCGAAGTGCCGCAGCTTTTTTGTCCTTACAAGGAAGTGCTCCCGCTCTATCGCCTCATGCCGGACATTCCGGCGGACATCACGCTTTGTTGGCCGGACGACAACTTCGGCTACATCCGCCAATTTTCCGATGCACGCGAACGCGCCCGCAGCGGCGGCGCCGGCGTTTACTATCATGTCTCTTATTATGGCCGCCCGAATGATTACCTCTGGCTCTGCACCACGCCGCCCGCGCTCATCGCCGAGGAGATGACCAAAGCCTACGACTACGGCGCGAGCAAAGTCTGGATCCTTAACGTCGGTGATTTGAAACCCGCCGAACTCGACATCGAATTCTTTTTGCACCTCGCCTGGAATCCCCACGCCTGGAACGGCACGAACACTTACCAGTTGTTGCAGAAACAAATCGCCCGCGATTTTCCGCAAAACGCGAATCCGCTCACATTGATCATGGAGAATTACTATAGGCTGAACTTCGCCCGCAAACCGGAGCACTTGTCTCAGACCAATGTGTTCTCGCCGGAAGAGGCGGCCCGGCGCATGGTGGCTTGGCAAAACCTGGTTAACGCCGTCGACCAGATTGGAGACGAGGTTCCGCAGAAATCCCGCGACGCTTTCTTTGAACTGTTCGGTTATCCGGTCAAGGCTGCAGCCGCCATGAACGAAAAATGTCTCGCCGGCTCGCAATCGGCGGCAGATGAAATTCATCGCCTGACCGACCAATACAATAACCAAATCGCCAGCGGCAAATGGCGCTACATGATGTCCGACAATCCGCGCGGCCAGATTAGTTTTGACGTTTCAAAAGTTCCCAAGTCCGTAAGTGATTTCGTAATCACAAACGAACAGAAATATGCCAGTGGTGCAATTGTGGCCGATGCTAAGGAATTCATGAATGTGGAATCACCCGCGAATGATCATCTGGTCATCATCGAAGCCGAACACGCCTCCGCCTTTATTCCCGGCAAAGACGCGAAGTGGCAGAAAATCGATGGCTTGGGTTACAATGGCGAGTCTGTCGCTGTTTTCCCGACGACCGTGGCGGTGCGCAGTGAGCCTGCAAAAATCGCCGCTGAATCACCGTGTCTCCAATATAAAATTGGTCTTCAAACCCCGGGCGAATGGCAAATCACCGTCCGCGCGCTGCCAACTTTTTCTGTCGATACCGGCAAGCCCCAGCGCTACGCCAT
>DASZPR010000331.1:0-4427 GCA_035550235.1 Verrucomicrobiia bacterium
ACAAGCAATCTCCAAGCCCACGCCGCCTCCGGCGCGCCCGGCTCTTATTCCCCCGGCATCCAGCACACGCGAGATGCAGATTCCCTCGAGCTCCCCGGTGGCGGAAACTAAACCGGCGCCAAAACCAAAGCCCGAGGAAAAAACTTATTCCGACGCCGAAATCATGGCATCGATAAAAGAACCGCCCAGGAAAGCTGAAGCCAAACTCGCAGCACCAAAACCCAGTCGGCGTACCCCTGACGGCCAAACCCGCCTCTGGATGAATATCGGCGAAGAAATGGGCATCGCCCCGATCGATGTCGTCAACACCATCGCCGGCGAAACCGGATTGCCCGGCAAAGTCGTCGGCACCGTGGACGTGCGCGAGCGCCATTTGTTCGCCGACGTGGCCTCCGAGCATGTGAAAGGCATCATCGCAAAATTAAATCGCAGCCAGTTCAAAGGCCACAAAATCAAAGTGAAAGTCGCATGATGTAGGACAGGCGTCCCGCCTGTCTCCATATTCACAAAGACGGAATTTTACCACCGAGACAAGATGACAACTCCGACGCCTTCCAAATCCGTCGAGCGCCTTTTCCCCTTCGTCTTGAAGTCGCGCGCCCTGTTGATCGGCCGCGACACACTGCGTCGCAGCAAGGGCAAGCTGCATTTCGTGCTCATTACCACGGACCTTTCCGAGAGCAGCCGCGCGGAAATACTGAAGGACTTCGCTCACTATCCCGTCGTGCAGAAATATACCTCAGCCGAGCTGGATACTCATTTCGGAATCAAAGGAGCGAAGGTAATCGGCTTCACCAAATCCGGCCTCGCGCAATCCATTTACGCCGAGATGAAGGGATCGCGGATCAATCAGCCTTTGACGCCGAAGCCAGCCGGATCCCCTCCAACTCCTCCCAACGCGCAAAAAGCTTCGTGAGATTTTCCTTCGCCTCGGCGAGTTGCGCGGTCAATTGCCCCGTCTGCGTCGCGTGCGTGCGATGAAAATCCGGCGAGGCAAACAGCCCCTCAATGCGCGCAATCTCCGCCTCGACCGATTGAATCTGCGCTTCCATCCCTTCCAACTCGCGCGTCTCCTTGAACGAAAGTTTTCGCGCCTTCTGAGTTTTGGCGGGAGCGGTGGTTTGCTTGGCGGCACTCTTCGCCTCGCTCTCCCACGCCTTCGCCTGCTCAACAGCGCGTTTACGCTTCTCCAAATAATAATCGTAATCACCCACGCTGTGCGTGATGCGCCCATCGCCTTCGAAGGCGAGAATGTCCGTGCAAACACGGTTTAGAAAATAGCGATCGTGACTCACGACCAGCACTACTCCGGGGAATGCAACCAGCGCCTCTTCCAAAACTCGCAATGTCGGCAAATCGAGATCGTTCGTGGGCTCGTCGAGAATCAGGAAATTGCCGCCGCTCTTTAAAATCCGCGCCAGCAACAACCGGCTGCGCTCGCCGCCGCTCAGATATTTCACTTGCGTGGTGATGCGCTCGTCGGCAAAAAGAAATCGTTTCAAATACGAACGCACCGAAAGCGTCGCGTTGCCCCACTGCACGAATTCCGTGCCGTCCGAAACCTCATCCAACACTGTTTTTTCCTCATTCAACTGCAATCGCCCCTGGTCGACGTAATTGAACTTCGTGAGCTGCCCGATTTTAACGGTGCCTTCAGTCGGTTCAATCTGGCCAATCAAGATGCGCAGGAATGTCGTCTTCCCTAAACCGTTGCGTCCGGCCACACCGACTTTTTGTCCGTTGGCGAAGGTGAAATTAAATCCGCTGAATAATTTCCGGCCGGCGATTTCCATTCCCAGGTTGCTGACTTCCACCGTGCGATTTCCTAATTGCGGCGGCGGCGGGATGACGAGTTCCACATCTTCTTCAACAACTGGCCCTGCTTGCGCTGCCTCTTCATAATAGCGCTCGAAGCGGTTCTTCTGCTTGCTGCGTTGCGCGCGCGGGCCTTGCCGCACCCAGGCGAGTTCCTTTTTAAGGAACATCTGGCGCTTGTGCTCAATCGTGGCTTCGGAAGCTTGACGCTCCGCTTTGTCGAGCAGGTAATCGGTGTAATTGCCTTCGTGATTCCAAAATTTGCCGTCGGATAGCTCAATGATCCGGCTCACGACCCGGTCGAGAAAATAGCGGTCGTGCGTGACCGTGAGAAATGTGCCGCCGAAATTTTCCAGAAATTCCGCGAGCCACTCGATGGATTCCGGGTCGAGATGATTCGTCGGCTCATCGAGCATCAGGAAATCCGGCCGCGAGACAATTGCGCGGCACATCGCGACGCGGCGCTTTTCTCCGCCCGAAAGCGTATCGACACGCCGTTCGCCGGCCGGGCAATTCAAATGCGACATCGCCACTTCAATGCGCCGATCCAGCGTCCAGCCTTCAAGCGATTGAATCCGATGCTCCAAGTCATGATGTCGCTCGGAATCGTGTGGCAACGACTCGAATTCCGCGATGAGCTTCAACACATACTCGCCGCCCGAATGAATGTTTTCATAAACATTTTTTGAGGCATCGAGCACGAAATCCTGGGGCAGGTAACTGACCACTAAACCCTTCCGACGGCTTATTTCGCCGCTGTCCGGTGATTGCAGGCCAGCGAGAATCCGCAGGAAAGTCGTCTTACCGGACCCGTTGCGGCCCACCAACCCAATGCGGTCGCCCTCCTGAATGCCAATCGTGGCACTATCAAGAATCGCGCGCTCGTTGTAACGAACGACGAGATCGGTGGCGATGAGGATGTTAGACATGATTCTATTGAAGTTCTCGAAATGGCAATGGCTCTCTGCTTTGGCGCCAGTCTAAAGGAATGCCTTCGCGTCCGACAGAAAGTCCAACAATCCCGCCTACAATCGCCGCATTAGTATCACAGTCTCCGCCCGCAACGATAGTGCGCTTTAGTGCTCGAAAATAATCGTCTACATTATGAGCTGCGGACCAAAGTGCAAACGGCACCGTATCGGGTGCGGTGACCAACGAACCGTTGCCAAGTGCTTTTGCAACTGCGTCGACCTCGACCCCCGCAGGCGTTTGTGAGGCGATAAGGATTCCGCGACGAACCTTGCTCTCCGGGGTAAATTCCAAGGCAGCATCGAACAGACTTTTTATTCGCTGACTGCCAGGGTCCCTGCGTGATTGCCATGCAGAAGCCGCCGCCACCGCCACAGCAATCGTACCGGCGATACCTTCTTTGTGCGTGTGAGTAACCGAAGCAGATGCGCTTGCCTCTTCGACAACCCGTTTAAACTCGTCCGCGAAATATCCTCCGATCGGAGCCACTCGCATGGCACCGCCGTTACCCATTGAGCCTTGGCCGCCGAATGCGTTTGCCGCGCCTTGACGCCAATTGCCACCGAGGTTGATGTCCCGCAATTGAATGCGCGTCATCTTTCCATAACCTCGGTCCGGCTCACGCTCATAGCGCCACGCAAAGCGCCGCGCCAACGCATCTTGATGAACGTAGCCGTTCAAGTTCAACTCCTCCACTATCGAAATTGCCATTTCGGAATCATCGGTTCGAAACCAAGGTCCCGCGGGCAATCCTTCGTCAATTATTTCAGAAGCCCGGTAATGACGATAGGCGAGCATTTCGCCAAGGGCATCCGCAATAGCGAGACCTTCCAATGAACAAAGCGCCCGTTGAATGCGATTCTCATGGTCGACGGGCAGTGTTTTCATTCGCTGATTTTCTATTCCCTCGCAGTTTGTACCGGCAATGGTGACAGAACGACTCCCTTGTTGGTCTCGCCAAAATAGTTGGCTGACCATTCGTTTTGGAATAGCACCACCGGATTTTTGCCGATGTCGTAGGCGATGCGCGCGCCCGTCGGCAATGACAGCGTGTCCAATTGTTCTTCCGTGGTTCCCACTGGCAGCCAGCGCACCACGGTCCATGGCGCGGATTCCAGCCGCGACACCGCGCCGTATTCGCTTTCGAGGCGGAATTGCACCACTTCGAATTGCAATGGGCCGACGGCGGCAAGCAGCGGAACTTTTGCGGCGGAATCGCGCAGATACAATGCCTGGATGACGCCCTCCTGCAGAAGCTGATCGAGCCCCTGACGGAATTGCTTGTATTTCGCGGTGTTGGGATTGTGCAGATACGCGAAGGCCTCGGGAGTGAATCGCGGAATTTCTTTGTAGAGAATTTTCGGGTCGGTCGTGAGCGTGTCGCCGATGCCAAAGCTGTCGTGACCGACGAGGCCGATGACATCGCCGGGGTAGGCTTCGTTGACGGTTTCGCGTTCGTTGCCGAAGAGTTTGTGCGAGCTGGAGAGGCGCACTTTTTTTCCGGAGCGCGAATGATGCACCGACATGTCGCGCTCGAATTTTCCGGAGCACACGCGCATAAATGCGATGCGATCGCGATGGCGCGGGTCCATGTTCGCCTGGATTTTGAAAATGAAACCGGAGAAGGCCGGGTTTTCCGGCGA
>DASZPR010000332.1:0-4866 GCA_035550235.1 Verrucomicrobiia bacterium
ATCAGCAGGTTTTGTTGGAAATTTTTCATGGGGCAGCTTTGACCGAAATCGCCACGCGCTGAATGTGCGCGGCTTTGACGAGGTCGAGAACGTAAATAATGGAGCCGTGGGTGGCGTCTTTCGTGCCGGTGATATAAACGGGCACATTGGTGTTTGCTTCGTAACGCTTTGCCAGCATGGCCGATAATTCTGAAAAGGAGATTGATTTGTCGTCCGCCGACACCTGGCCAAACCTATCCACCTTGACATTGATGATGTCCGGCTTTGTTGTTGAAGTGGCCATTGTCGCTGTCGGCAGACTTGCTTTCAAGGCACGCACCTTTTGCATCTGAAGGCTCACCATCATGAAAGAAGCGAGCAGAAAGAACATGATGTCGATCAGCGGGATAATTTCCAACCGCGTTTGCCTTTGGGGAAGTGGTGAGCGGATTTTCATCGGTTCGTTTGCGCTGCATTGCCGCCGACAGCGAATGAGATTTTTTGAACACCCGCATCGCGGACGGTTTCATAAACGTTGGCCATGTGGCTGTGCAACGTATCGCGATCTCCACTGATAAAAACGGGCAAGTTGGTGTCCGCTTTGAACCGATTGCTCAACACCAGGCTAAGTTCAGGCAGAGTGATTTGAGTCTTCTCCAGGAAAACCGCGCCGGATTTGTCCACGGCGATATTCAGCATGTTCGGCTTGAAATCGTGGCGGGCTTCCACGGCGTTCGGAAGGTTGACTTTAATGTTCTGGGTCTTGTCCATTTGCAAACTGACCATCATGAACGACGCCAGCAGGAAAAACATGATGTCGATCAGCGGGATGATCACGATCCGTGAATGGCGGCGCGGAATGGGTGAAGTCAGCTTCATGACCTCGATTCAATGACCACTTCCTGGTTGCGAAACGGTCGATGGTGTGGCGAGTTCGGCGGGTTTCCCTCCGCCAACCATTACCTCCACGTTCGTGGCCGCCGTTTCCAGCTCGAACTGCAACTGGGCGACTTTCGACGAAAAGAAATTGTAAGGAATCAGTGAAAAGATCGCGATGCCGAGGCCGCAAGCGGTAGCGATCAATGCTTCACCGATGCCGCCCGTCACGGCGGATACCGCCAATTCCGCACTACCGATATTAAGAAAAGCCCGCATCAATCCGGTCACCGTACCGAGCAAGCCCAGCAGTGGCGCAAGAGTTACCAGCGTGTCCATCACGACCAAAAACCGTCCTGCGCGTTTTAGTTCAATGCCCGCCGCCAACTGCAACGCTCCGAGCAATGAACTGTGCAGGCGACCGATGTGCGCCAATCCACGACCGATCATGCGGACAATCGGGTCTTCGGAGTTTTGGGTGAGTTGAGAGGCAGCAGGCACGTCCCCGTTCTCCAGTGCGGCCAGAACTTTCTCCAGCTTTTCGGGATCGCGCCTTCCCTTTTCCCGTAACCACCAGAAGGTACGCTCACCTACAACAGCAACGGCGACCAGCGCACAAATTAAAATCGGCCACATGACCGGGCCCCCTTTGAGGAAAAATTGGAAGATGATATTCGCTAACATAGTGTGTGTTCAGTTTGTTTTATTCAGTCGATTTGCAATTTGTAAGTGATACTGGTTTCAAAAAGTTGGTTGGTCGCTCCGCCCGATGGAAGCATCCAGTGGCGTTTAATAAAATCCTCCGTCGCCCGATCCAGCAACGGAAATCCTGAAGAACTTTTCACCTGGACTGAGGCGACATTGCCTGCCGCATCAGGGCTCAATAACAACACAACCGTGCCTTGCTCCCCCTGTTGCAAGGCCAGTCGCGGATACGGAGGCTGTGGCCGTGACCCCGACGAGCCAGTGTTGGAAAGGTGCGCGAGCGCATTGACTGGCTCAACCCTTTGTAATGGGTTTAACGGCGGAGCCTTTGCCATAGCACTGGGTGCCAAAAGATTTCCGATGGTGGGCACCGAGAAATTTATGTTTGGTGCATTCGGCACCACCACAACGACATTCGGCACTTCAGGCGATGGTTGCGGGTTTGGATTTTCATTTTCGTTCGGCGTCACGGTCTGCGGCGGGGGAATGGTTTCCAGCACAACCGGGGCGATTTCTTCGATTTGCGGGATGGGTTTGATCGCAATCCTGGCGGTTGCGGCTCCAAAAATCCCGATGACCAGAAAGAGGATGCAAATCGAATTCATCCACGCGAGCTTACGACTCGGATCACGGCCGGCCGCAGGCAGGCAGAGCCGCGCCAGATCGCTTTTCAGCGCATACGGCATGGTCCGATTTGCATCCGTGTTATTCATGATTTAACAAAGCTACTATGGCACGCGAGTTTGACGAACATTTTCATAATTTGCCAACGACTCGCACCAAATCCACGTCTTAAACAACATTGATGTTCGATAAACAGTGGCGGATGCGCGTTTCCCGACGCCCCCGCGTTTGTGAACCCGAGTGTACCAAGGCGAAAAGATTCATGGTTTTGTAGCTTTGACCGTCCATTGGCAAAAAAGGATGCAAATCGAATTCATCCGCGCGAGTTTGCGATCTGGATCGCGGCTTGCCCATGAAGGCAAAGCCCTGCCAGCTCGTCTTTCAACTGCGGGACGAAGTTCGATTTGCATCCGTGTTGTTCATGAGGGAGGAACCTCAGAAAACGTAGGTTAGTGAGCCGAAGAACCCGAGCCGCTCGCCAAAAGAGGCCGCATTCACGCCCACACCGCCGCCGTCGCGCAGTTCGTAGATGTTGTCCGTGACGTTTACCACGTCGACACGCGCCTTCAGCAGTTGCTTGCCGGACAATTTAAATGATTCTTCGGCGCCGAGGTTGACCGAATAATACGCCGAGACTGTCCCGCCATTGGGGACGTTTTGGCCCATTGCATTCGGAGCGTCCGTTCTCAGGCCGCTGCCGTAAAGCGCATCGACCATTAAGCGCGTACCGCCCCAGGGATGTTTCCAGGTGTACGACGCTCCGAAGGAGCCGCTCACGGTCTGGTCATGATCCAGATAAATCCAGTGGTGGCGCACATAATTCAGATCTGTGCCCGGGCCGTCCGCGCCAAAAAGGAATTGCGACGAACTCCAATTTTTTCCCTTGGCGACCGAATAGGAAAGATTCGCATAAGCGTCGAAACCGCCCAGGTTGTACGAGATCGGGAATTCCACGCCATAGATCCTGCCCTCGGAGTAATTGAACGCCGAAAGGATGAGTGTTTGGCCGAATAATCCGTCATCCAACTGCTGATGAGCTTTCTTGTAGTAGCCATCCATTCCCATCTGCAGGTGCTTTCCAAACTTTTGCGAAATGCCCGCGTCGAAATAGTTCGCGCGCTCCGCCTTCACGGATGTGTTCTGGTCATTGCCGGTAGAGTTCGAGGTGCCATCGAACCGCGCCACGGTGCCGCTCGACACACCTTCTACTGGCGGCGGCGTGAAGTAGCGCGCATAACCCGCGTGCAACGTGGTGGAATCCGTCGGTTCCCAAATGAGGTTCACGCGCGGACTGGGCTGATTTTCCTTGTCGAATGACGAATAAAACTCGTCAAATCGGCCGCCGAAATTAATCGTGACCCGGGGAAGGATTTTCCATTCATCCTGCAGGTAAATACCGGCAAAAATGCCATGGAGCACATTGCGATCGGTAATGGGAAACGGTCCACCCGTGGGGTTTCCATCGGCATCCACTGGAAATACTGTGGTGGTTGAATGCGCCGAAACCGATTCGTCCAACAACAGCACGCCGCCGCGAATTGTGTGCTTGTCGGTCAACTCGTAACTGGCGTCGGCCTGAATTCCCCCGGAATAAAGCCTGCGCTCCACATCGCTCGCGACGCCATCGAAGAAAAGGTCGCCCACCGGATCCGGCCGGAAATGAACACTGCTGACGCGCCCGAAAACCGAAGCTTGCAGATTGAACTTATCCACTGATTTCTGATACGCCGCCACGGCGTAATAATTCTGCTCGTTTTGATTTTCATTCACCTTGGCGGAGTCGAAGGTAGTGGGAATTCCGCCGCCCGAATACCACGGCGCGCTGCCGGGCGGGGGCGCGGAATAATTAGCCGGGTCATTTTGCAATCCAGGTGTGTTCGGTATTTGGAAATCACTATACGATAAGCTGCCCATCAAGGTGAGGCGGCTCGTGTCATCAATGATGTAGGAACCGTACAGGAATGACTTGTATTGGTCGGTCTTGTCGTGAATCGCATCATGGCTCGGCGTTGGATTTTCAATGCCCAGCGCGTTGTGATCGTAAACGCCGTCCACGAAGAAATTCCATTTTCCCTGCGTGCCGCCGTATTCGAAACTGGGTCGCACGGTGTCGTAACTGCCGCCGTAAATGCTCGCCGCGCCGCCGTTCTCGATGCCGCTCTTGGTGTGGATGTCCACCACGCCGGCCGTGCGGAAGCCGTAGGCCGCGGGCAACGAGCCGGTGATGAGTTGCATGGAGTCCACAAAGCGCGGGTCCAATTCCAGGCCGAACCCAGAAATGCCCTCAGGCAACAGCACATCGTTGATGCGGTATTGCAAATTCGCGTGTTCGCCGCGCACGTGCAAGGCACCGCTACCCTCGTTGTCCTGCACTACGCCCGGAGCGCGCAGGAGAATCTGGGTAAAGGGCGCGTTTTCCCCCTGCGCCACCGACTGGATTTGTTGCTGATCGAAGCTATGCGCGGTCGCGCCAAGGCTGGGAATAATCTGGTCCCGCGCCTTGTCCAGTTTGCCGATCACGGTTACATTTTCCAACTGGGTCACATTGGTCGAACTATTGGAATCCCCTGCTGCCGGTGGAGAATCGGCAGCTTGCCCGTTTGCCGCCTGGCCAGCCATTCCAATGGCCATGATCGAGGCGACAATCTGCCAAACGATCTTGTTCTGCTGTCTATCAATCAA
>DASZPR010000333.1:0-8720 GCA_035550235.1 Verrucomicrobiia bacterium
CGCGCAAAGATTTAATCAGCAGCGGGTCATCATCCACGATCAGAATGCGCCGCCGGGACGGAATGCTGTAGCCGTTCTTTACCTGGCCGGATTCCACGGCCCGTGTTTGCGGTATCGGAAGGCTCAGGCGCATGGTCGTGCCTTGGCCAAGGATACTATCAATTTCTATCTCCGCATTGTGACGCTGGACGATTCCATAAACCATGGCCAATCCCAATCCCGTTCCGCGCTCGCCCTTGGTGGTGAAGAAAGGTTCCAGGCAGCGTCGCCGCGTGTCTTCATCCATCCCGACTCCGGTATCGATGACTTCCATCAATACCGAACCGCGTGAACCATTCGCATCGGGTTGCGGCGGCCGGATCCGTGTGCGCACCGTGATGGTGCCGCCATTCGGCATCGCATCCACCGCGTTAAAGATCAGGTTGACCAACGCCTCCCGGATTTCACTTTCCATTCCCAGAACCGGGGGAAGCTCCGGCGCCAGGTCCATTTTCATTTCGATCGATACCCCGCGCTGTTGCGGCATGTCACTCCAGCGCGCGCGCGAAATGTCTATGGCCTGCTTTATCAGCGGATTCAATTGGATGGGGACCAGCTCCAGTTGCATGTCCCGGTGCCGATAAAATTCCCGCATCCGGGAAACGGTGTGCGTCACATCCTCGATCGCATGCTGGATGGTTTGCAGGTAATCGCGCGCGCGTGTGCTTAAATTGGGCTCATTCTCCAGCAACGATTCCGTGTAGAGCGCCACCGGCGAAATGGCATTGTTGATATCGTGCGCAATGCCGCTGGCCATTTGTCCAAGAGCGCGCAGGCGTTCCTGTTGCATGACCGCCTGTTGCGTCTGGCGCAGGTCATCGTAAGCCTGCTGCAACGCGGTATAAATCTGTGCTTGATGCGCGGCCAGGCCGACGTGTTCGCTCAACTGCCGCAGAAATTCACACTCCCCGCTGCTAAAGCTCTCCCGTTGTTTGCGCGCTGCAATGAGCACGCCGAAAACCTGGCTTTCCACCAGCAGCGGCGCCGCCACCATCGCCGCCAGGCCGCCCTTGGCCAGCCGTTTCGGAAAAGGAAATTCAGATGCTGTGATATCCGATTCATAGACGAGCCGCCCGCGAACGCATTGCGAAAGCCCGTTTTGATCAATCGTCACCACGGATTTTTCCGTCAACGCCAATTCCATCGCGATGGTTTCGCTGCGGACGCCGACACTGGTTACCAAAACCGCGTTTTCATCCGGTCGATAAAGCGCCACACAGCAAAAATCAATCGGCAGATGATCTTCGAGTGTTCGAATGACCACCTGAAAAATACTGCGCAAATCTTGGCGTTCACCGATCGCCCTCGTAATCCGATTGAGCATCTCCAGCCTCGCCAACTGGGAATGCACGCGGTCGTTGGCCGCCTTGCGCTCGGTTATTTCGACCTGCAACGTTTCATTATTGGAACGCAGCGTTCGGTCCCGGTCTTCAATGCTTCCCAGCAACTGATTGAACGACTTCGCCAGTTGCGCAATTTCATTTTCTTCGGTGATGGGCGCCCGGATGGAATAATCCTTCTTGTCCGCAATAAGCTGCACTGTCTCCACCAGATTAAGAATCGGGCCGGAAACCGGTTTTTGGAGCAGCGCGGACAACAGCCACGCCACCACGCAGGAGCCCAACAGCACGAGGGCGGCAATTCCTGCAAAAAGCAAAAGGCGGTCGTGAAGCCCCCGCAAATCGCCCTGCATAAACAAAGTGCCCAGTCGTTTATTATTCAGGACAATAGGATGGAACACCATCAGCCCCGTCGTCTCAAATTTAATGCCGTCTTTTCCCGGATGGCTTGGCAATTCAATAGACTTGGCCGGATCGCGATAAGTGGCGAATTGGACGCCGGTGTCATCATAGATGCAGGCCGCGACCACGCTGGGCTCCGACTTCAAGGCCATCAACGTGTCTTCCGCCTTGCTTTGATCGTCAAAGGCGACCGCCGCCCGCGTGTTCTGCGCCATGACTTCAGCCAGCACCGAAAGGTCCCGCGCCGCCGTCTTGCGGTAGTCCAGCATTTGATAGGCCGCCAGGACGCCGCAGGCCAGCAACAACACCGCCGAACAGGTCATCAGGATGACCAGGCTCAGCTTGCGTCTCATCGGAATTTTGTTCAGCCACTTCATTTGGTGGGCGCCTCCGAATGCACGATTTTTCCGACACTGAGCAAATCAGACCCGAGCTTGAGGCCGTTTTTCTCCGCCGCGTCCGGATTCAGCTCAAAGCGGACTTTCGGCCCATCCCGGTAAAAATTGATGACGCCGCCGTGCTGAATAAATCCCGGGTCCTCGCTCACGGTCAGCACGGGTTTGGAATCCAATTTTGAAAAAACATCGCCGAAGTGCGCCGCTTCGGATTTGTTCACGAAGAGAATCTGGCAGCCCGCCAGTTTCTCAGCGTGCGACGATTGCACAATGACGATCGGACGGCCCTGGATGGTTTCACCACGAACCGTTTCTTCAAGGGCTTTGCCAAAAGGATTGTCACCCAGCACGCCAATCTGAAAAGGCTGCGTGTTATTGGTAAACACCGTTGCCGGCCACAGGACGAACTGCGCAAAGTTGAAAAGGAACGCCGCCTTGATTTGGTATTCCCGGGTAGATTGAGCAAAAAGAGTCGACGGCCCAAATAAAAGCAGCAAGACGCACCACCCGATTCGCCGCCACTGGCAGAGCAGCGACTCCCGGCGCACACCGCTGCCGGGCGTCGCACTCGGGGCAGGGCAGGGCGACGGTCGTCGGCATGGATGTGTGATCAAAATTGCCATGAAATTTTTCCGTAAACGCTCCGCGCGATTTCTTCGCGCGCCGGTCCTGGGAAACCGTATTCCGGATGATGATCATGCAGGAGATTCTGTCCCACGACCGAGAGTTCGAGACTCTTGACCGGGCGCCAGGCGAGACGGGCGTCGAGTTCAAAATAACTGGGAACGGTTCCCACGGTTGCGCCGTTGTTGTTATGGAGCGTATCCACCCACCGGAGCCCGGCATCGAGATCTACATTCTTTGGCAGGTCCATGGAGGAACGAATTGAAAACTGTTGCTGCGGGTCCGCGGTTTCGTTCAGGGCATTGTTGATATCTGATTTGCCCGGTTTGACGTGGAGGTCTTCCTTGAGCAGGTCGTACCCGCCATGCAGCCGCCACCAATCCAGCAATTGATAATTGGCGCTCAGTTCGAACCCGTAAGTCTGGCCCTCGAGATCGTTCTGAAAGAAAAAAGGAAACGGCAGGCCGAAAGCATCCGGCACGCTGTTGGTGACCGTGCTGCGCACTTGGTCGTAATCATTATAAAAAGCCGAGAGAGAAGTTTCCAATTTCGGCGTCAGTTGCGCGCGATAACCCAATTCGTAAGCAATCACCGTTTCCGACCGGAAATCCCTGCCACCCTGCAAAAGCACGATCGGCGCCGAGGGCCCAGGCTGGCTCAAATCACGATCGATGCGGGACGGCGTCCGCACCGCGCGCGAAACCGCCGCCCACAACATTTGCTTGGGAGTGAGGTTCCACTGCAAGCGCGCGCTCGGCTCCACTTCAAAGCCGGTATAGTCATTGTGTTCAACTTTGGTGCCGAGCGTGAAGAACAGGTCGTCGCGCAAAGTAATTTCGTCCTGCACAAAGCCGCTGAATAAATTGTGGTCCAGGGTCGGCGGTAAAAATGCCAGGCCCGGCGCGTTTTGGTCCACTTCATGCGTGAAACGATACCCCAGTCCCCAAATGATATTGTTCCGGCTCGCGAGGAGAAAATGATGTTGAAAATCGAGGTCGTAAGTGTCGAGGTCGTCGGTCAATGTTCCGGCCGGAATCGTGAACGGGCCAAGCACACTCGCCGGAACGGGGTCTGCCAGGTGAGTGTGGTCATAATACAGTTGCAGGCTCATGTCCGAGTCTTCCGAGAAGGTGCGCGACCAGCGACCGAGCACGTTGCCGCCGCTCACGTTGGCGCGGCCGCCCGTGGTGATTCCTTCGTGGCCCGCGTAATAGTCTCCCTGCAGCGTGAATTTATTTTGCCCGGAAGGTTCCGCGTCGATCCGAAAACCGCCCCGTCCCATGTTCCACGAATCGGGGGCGTCTTTTCCATTGCCGAACACCTCATTGTCCCGGTCGAAATATTTTCCGTAGACGCGATAATAAACATTGGAAGTAAGCGTGCCGCCGTAACGGGCTCCGCCAAAATCCTGCAATTGCGAACCGCCCCCGGCCTCCGCGTAAAAACCCTGCGTGTCTTTCGCGCTCTTGCTGGTGATGTTGATGACGCCGTTGACCGCGTTTGCGCCCCACAGCGTCCCGCCCGGACCGCTGATCACTTCGATTCGATCAATGTCCTGGAGCAAATAATCCTGCACGTCCCAAAAAACACCGGAGTAAAGCGGCGTGTAAATGCTCCGTCCATCCATGAGCACTAGCAGCTTGTTTCCCAACGCCGTATTGAAACCGCGGGCGCTGATGGCCCAATCGTGGGAATTCTTCTGCGCCACGTCCAGATTGTCCGCCAATCTCATCGCCTCCGGCAAACTCGATGCCCCTGAGCGGGAAATCTCTTCACCCGTGATCACCTGGATGGCCGCCGGTGCCTGGAGGTAAGGTTCCGGTTGCTTGGCCACGGACGTGACATCCAAATTCATCAGCTCCGTCAGGCTCATTTTTTTGTAAGCTTGTGGGCCTTCCGAAGCGGGCGGATCTTCTGCGTACGTACGACCGACGAGCAACAATATCAACGATATCGTTGTCGTGATTTTGAACTTTGAGCCGGGAGAGATAAAACCATCACGCAAAGGGAATGCCCGAAAGACGATTCGCCCGACCCCGCTGATTCGATTCAAAGTTTCGACCCATTCCATACCTAAGACCTTTATTTCCCAAAACTTATGAAGACACCATGATGCTGGAACTTATGTCCATGGACATCAAGTATTTTTTTGAATTGTTGTTTTTCGGGCGATCGACCTGTTCCTCCCGAAGTTTCAAACAACGATTCGCGTGGCCTTCAAGATCACGCAGGAGCAAAAGTGTTTTTTGCTGCGTTGTCATTTTTCTGCGGTTCGCGCCGTCAAGGGCAATCGCAGCACGAACGTCGTGCCCTTGCCCGATTCCGTTTCAAAGGAAATCTGCCCGCCGTGTTTTTTGACGACCGAGCTGTAAACAAACGCCAATCCCTGGCCCGTGCCTTGGCCGACGGGTTTCGTTGTGAAAAACGGCTCGAAAATGCGTGACTGGACGGGTGCGGGAATGCCTCCTCCCGTGTCGCTGATACGCACTTCAACATGGTCGCCATCCCGCCGGGTCTGGACCGCGATCGCTCCCTTGCCGCCGGGTTGTTTCTTCGCGACTTCGCCGATCGCATGCGCCGCGTTGACGACTAAATTTAAAATCGCCTGGTTGAGCTCGCTCGCCAGGCAGGGAACGAGCGGCAATTGCGGATCCAGGTCCAAACTCAAATCCGCCACGTAACGCCACTCATTTCGGGCGACGGTGACGGTTGCCTCGATGGCTTTGTTGATATTCGTGGGGGATTTTTCGCTTGAGCCCGGGTGGGAAAATTCCTTCATGGCCCGCACAATTTTCGAAACCCGTTCCACCCCGTCCAAAGTTTCATCAATCGCGCAGGGGATTTGTTCCAACAAATAGGCGAGATCGCTTTCCGCTTCCGCCTCCTCGGCGCGCTTCAGCAATTCGCCATCAACCGGGCCGGTCTTCGCGGCATTTAAAACCGCACGATGCGCTTCAATCGCCTTCATGACTCCCAGGAATGAATTTTTGAGAAAGCGCGTGTTGTCGCCCACATACTGCGTGGGCGTATTGATTTCATGCGCAATCCCCGCCGCCAGCCGCCCGATCGCCTCCATTTTTTGCGCCTGGCGGAGCTGCATCGCCGCAGTCAGATCACTGCCGATAATCGACATCCACGTCACGTGCCCGTTTTCTGAGCGATGCGCCAGCAATTGCAATTCCACCGCAAACAACTGGCTGTTCCGTCCCATCACTCGACATTCGCCCGTCCATCGTCCGTGGGATTCCGCGTGCTTGATGCGATCCTCAAAATCATCTCCGGGTTTTCCGGAGGAGAAACACTGCTTGAGATTGATCTGCGTCACATCCTCATCCGGGTCAATGCCGAGCATCGCCCGTCCAGCCGGATTCAGATAAACCGCGCGTTCGGCGTCTCGATCCAGAATGGCAACCAGGTCTGAGGTGGACGCGACGATGGCAAAAAGCCTTTGCTGCACATCGCGCGGCAGACGGTCAATTTCTTCCTTCCGATTCAACCGCGTTTTGACGGCCGCGATGAGCGTCTTCGGATTGAACGGTTTCGACAGATAATCATCCGCTCCCTTGTCCATGCTCTTTCGCATGGTGTTCTCAGAGGCGCCCGTCATCAGGATGACCGGAATTCCCGACGTGCTGGTCTCGGCCCGGAGCCGCTCCAAAAAACCGTAGCCGTCCAGTCCATCCAGATTGACGTCGCTCAACACCAGATCAGGAAGATGCTCGCAGGCAAGCGCGAATCCTTCCGCGCCGTCCTTCGCTTCCATGATGTCAAAATGATTCGCGCGCAACGCCGTGGCCATCAGGCTGCGCAGCGAGGAATCGTCATCTATAATGAGAATCTTTTGCATGATCCCAACCCGAATGCTCCTGACCGAAATGCCTGAGATTCAAATGCTAATCGGTTAAAAAACCGTTCTACTTAAGAAAAATTAACTCCGAGCCTGCCGGTTTCATTCAACCTGACATGCCGCAGAAAGAGCCTTTCGGATTCGGCAACGCCGCTTTAGCGCTCTTCGTTTCCGCAGGGCACTGGACCCAGGGCTTTTTCCACCGCTTCCGTCAGGCCCTTGGACCAGAATGGCTTTGAGAGAACAGATTGAGCGCCCAATTCTTTGGCGACCGCGAGCATCGCTTCAGACGCAGGATTTCCCCCGGACATCGCAATAATCGGGAGTTTCGGACGCTTCTTCCGGAGAGTCGTGATTGTTTCCAACCCTTCCTGTCCTTCCATGAAAAGATCCGTCACCACCAGGTCAACGTGATTTTTATGAAGCAGGCTCATTCCCTCCTTCCCGTCAGTTGCGACGAGCACCGCATGCCCCAACTTTTTCAGACAATGTTGAACCGCCATCCGAACATGCGCATCGTCTTCGATGATGAGAATGTTTGCCATGAGAGAAAAAGCAGCAAACCAGATGCCAGCAAGCGCTTACAACACTGGGGTGAGTACCCCAACCTACCACCGGCAGCCGTCCCGGCAGTCCGCCCCACAACAGGAGGACATTTTAAAAGTGTGATTCGCCCTTAAGGTTTCTTGTTTTTCACCGAGAACGCTTGGCACCCATGCAACTCTGTCTCATAATCAGCTAGTCCATGAGCGATGTTACTCTGGTTCTGCAAGCCATTGGCCGAGGAGAAGCCCACGCATCCGACGAATTGCTGCCGCTCGTTTATGAAGAATTGCGGCGATTAGCTTCGGCGCAAATGGCCGGCGAAGCCGCGGGCGATCAGTTGAATATTGTCCCAACCGGCGCTTTCACCGTCAGTCAGCAATTCCAACTGTTCACTGGAGCCAGCGCTACCACCCCGGGCAATTTCGCGAGCATCGTCGGCAGCCCGGGCAACGGCATGGCATTCGCGTTCCCACGAAACCCACCATCTTCTATCGGTTAGTCTATCCGTAAAAAATACCTCGCGAATCCATTCAGTAAGAGGCAGGGGCAACCCTGCCTCTTTTTTTTTCCGAGCCGGCGGGTAGTGGCTCAATTTCGTTTGTAGTTCCGCCTTTAGGCGGGCCGAAGCCGCGTAAACGCGGAACCACAAACTCAATGGAATTCCAAATTGAGCCCACTACCAGCCGGCGCGTCGATTTGACATCAATGCTATAAACAAACCTGGAAGGAGGCCGAAGGGAGAAATGGAAACGGCAGCAAAGCAAAAGCCTGTCAGTAGTCACAATCGCAACCCCCGCGCCTTGGACCGTTTCATGAACTTTGACCTCCTCATTTTGAGAAAGCCATTCATTTTAACGCAGATTTTCGCCGAGCAGACCTTTTATCAATCTCTGTGTTCCTCTGCGAAAATCCGTGTCTCTGCGTTAAAACCACAACCCCCAAAACTGAGAAAGTTCATGACACGCTCTAAGATTCAGTCGTGCGACGCACCGCCCAATCGTTCTCTGCAAGTGCCTCATAATCAGGGTCAGTCGTGCCCGATCGTGCCTGGTCGTAGGGGCAGGAATGGCACGACTCAACCCGGACGAGACCTCTGCGAAAGTCGGAGCGCCGGTCTCCGACCCGGCGCGAACAGGCCATTTTTCGAAAAAATATCCCCACCAATACTCCATCCCCTTGAGATGGAATGGGTCATACGTCATTCATCGTATTCTGTTGCGGGTTCAACCCGCTAGAATGCGGCAAACCTGCGGTTCCACACGCACCGCCACAACCTTTAAATGGCGAAATGAAAGCGATATACATGAAAATGAAACCTGCATTGTTCGTCATAGCCGCATTGCTCTTCCTGAACGTGAACGCCTTTTCCCAAAACACAAACTTCTGGATCTTCCTGTGTTTCGGGCAATCAAACATGGAAGGCTTTCCCGGCATCGAGGATCAGGACAAGGGACCGGTGGACGAACGCTTTCAAGTCCTGGCCGCCGTTGATTTCCCGACACAGGATCGAAAGAAAGGGACCTGGTA
>DASZPR010000334.1:0-9043 GCA_035550235.1 Verrucomicrobiia bacterium
GAACTCCGGTGAGAATGCTTATTGTGACCGTTCCCGAGGTGGTTAGATTGGTGGCCGTCACCACAGCATTGGAATTATCCAGGTTGCCGAGTTGAAGTGTGGTGGCGCCGCCGCTACCGAGCGTCAAAGTGGATACCGCCAGCGTTGGGGCTCCCGAGCGAGAGACGCTTAACGTTGTGCCGTCGTTCAAGGCGATCGATCCCCCACCCTGTTGTGCCGCGGTAACCGACAATTTACCGCCGGTGAGAATCGTGTTGCCACTGTAAGTGTTGGCTCCATTCAACACCAACGTGCCCGCGCCGGATTTGGTGAGTGAGCCGGTGCCGGAATTATTATTGCCAACGACACCGCCGAAGGTCAGCGTCTGGCCGGCGGCGACGTCGATCGTGCCACCGCCCGAACCGGAAGCCGGACCGATCGCGAGCGTGCGATTCGCGATCAGCGTCAACGTATTGCCAACGCTCAGCGTTCCGCCGTTGAGAATGATATTGCCGGGAGCGCCCAGATTGTTATCGGCATCGATTATTACCGTGCCGCCCCCAATGGTTGTGGC
Organism: Verrucomicrobiia bacterium; assembly: GCA_035550235.1. Lineage (GTDB taxonomy): Bacteria > Verrucomicrobiota > Verrucomicrobiia > Limisphaerales > DASXHY01 > DASXHY01. The sequence continues at coordinate 554 of DASZPR010000334.1, forward strand.
GCCGCTGTAAGTGTTGGCCAAGCCGGCGAGGCTCAAGGTGCCGCTTCCCAATTTGGTCAAGCCGCCGCTGCCGTTGATGCCGCTGACGGAAGTGCTGCCGAAGAAATAATTGAGCGAATTGTTCGTTACTAAAACGCCACCAGGCGCAACGGCCGCGCTCAAATTGACGAGACCCGTAGACGCTGTGTCGTTGAATTGAACCGTCTGGCCATCCGCATAGGTTGAGGCGACGGAATTGAGCGTCCAATTGGCAGTCGTGCCGACATCCCAATTGGTGCTGAGATTGCCTTTCCACACCAAGGGCGCGGCGCCCGTGACGTTGAGAGCGATAATGTTGCCGTTCGTGACCAGCGCCGCGGTAGTTCCCAGCGGAATGGATCCGAGCGCAAATCCGCCTGCGCCAGTGTAGGCGGTGAATTTAATTAAAGGATATTGGCTGCCGGCCGCGAATGAACCGGCGACATTGATGGTAGTTGTGCCGGTCGGCGCCAGGTTGGTGGCATTGATGGGCGCCACCGTCGTGCTGTTGAGGCCTGAAAAGGCCAGGACAGAGGCATTGTTGACGCTCAAGGTTGCCGTGGGAATAGACGTGGCGCTATTGACGAGAACTCCCAGCGTGGTTCCGCTGCTGACGGTAATCGCACCGCCGCCGGATTTCGAAGTGTTGATATCAAGCTCACCGCCGTTGATCGCCGTGTTGCCGCTATAGGTGTTGGCGCCGCTGATGGTGATGGCGCCACTGCCTACTTTGGTGACCGCGACGGCGGAGCCGTTGGTGGGCGCGGCGGTATTTCTGATGGCACCGCTGAACACACTCGAAACGTCATTCGAACCGATCGTCAGGGTTTGAACACCACCGTTGGTGTTGAGATTGTCGACCGTGCCGTTGCCGAAGAGTCCGTTAATTACAATGCTATTGCTGTTAAGATCCAAGGTCCCGTTCAAAATCAAATTCCCAACGCCCGGCCCGCCGGGAATTGCAAAAGGAGACAACAAGCGAATCGTTCCGGCGGCAACTGTAGTGTCACCCGTATAGCTGTTGGTTCCCCTGATCGTCATGATCCCGGTGCCGATATTCGTAAACGCTAGAGAGCCCGTGCCGGTATGGCGAAGAGGGTTGAACGCAAAGGTGTCGTTGCGATTATAGCTGAATATCAGTTGGCCATAGTTGTAGACCGTGGTGTCCACGGTGCCGCTGGTAAATCCATCGTTATTGATGGTTCCGGAATTACCACCATTGCCGAGTTGGAGCACTCCGTTGCTAATGGTGGTTGAGCCGCGATATTGATTGGCGCCGGTAAGAGTCAGTCTACCCGTGCCTACTTTCAATAGAGACAGAGTATTCACATTGGCGAAATTTCCCGTGAAAGTCGTGTTGGTATTCAAATCACCGACACGGACGACCGTAAGCCCCAAACCGGTGCCTCCGTTGTCATTGCGGATTTGTCCATTGCCAGTAAGGGCTCCGAAGGAAATGACACCATCGCCGAAAGCGAGGCCTTCACCATCGGTGTTGGAATTGTCCAGCAACCAGAGAGCGGCGGCGCTTCCCGAATTAGCATTGTCAAACCGCACCCGATGACTGCCGTTGCCGGTAGAATTAAACGTTCCGGTGAAACCACTATTGTCGCCGCTCAAATGTGTGCCGGCGGTTTGATTGCCGCTTTCGTTGATAGTTCCGCCGCCGGAAATATTGCCCGCGAGCGCGAGTTGAACGCCGGAAACCGTCGTCCCCATGGCGATCGTTTTGCCGGTGGGAACCACAATATTATTGTAAACCGCGCCGCCGCCGACGGCGACGTTCAAGGTGCCGCCTTCGAGCGATACCGTGCTCACACCAAATGCACCAGAGGACGGCGCCCCGGCAGAGCCTCCTCCACCGATGCCAATTGTCAGCGTGCCGACACTTTGAGTCGTGACACCCGAATAAATGTTCTGCCCGCTCAGGATCAACGCGCCCGTGCCGAGCTTCGTAAAACCATTGGTGCCATCAATGGTCGCCTGGATCGTCGCCGTCCGATTGGTAACGGTGATGGTTGGCGCGGCCGAGGCGGATTCCAGCGTCAAAATGCCGCTGGCATCAATCACCCAATCGCTGCTCGCAACCGCATCCCCGAAAATAAGGTTGGCGTTCGTCTGGTTTCCGTTGAGAAAGACGGTCGAGGTAGCCGTGATATCAAGCGTGGAAAAATTGGCGGTATCTCCCGTCTTGGGCAAACCATTGGGCGACCAATTCAGGGGGTTGTCCCAACCTCCCGAGGCGTCACCCCCCACCAGATTCGTCCAGGTATAAATTGTTTGCGAATAGCCCCGGCCCGCCAACAGTACTGATAGAAGTATAAACTTCAGAAGGGTGTTTTTCATGAACTGGAGAGGTTGAATTTGCGTCAAGTTGATATTGAGCTTTTGTGATTCGACTATATTTCATGACTTTGCCGCGAGAAGCTGTTTTCAAGTCGAACTGTAAACAAGACTTTCAACCGCTACTTTTTGCCGTTAGCCTGTAATTGTGCGAGCGCGCAAACAATCTTCCACCAAGCAAGAAAAACCCGCGTCCCCGCCGGTAGCTGAAAACCATCAAACAAGACGCGTCAGCATGCGCGACGTGGCCAATGCGGTTGGCGTTTCGGTCTCAGCGGTCTCACTCGCGATAAAAAATTCACCACGGGTTTCGGAACCCATGCGCCAAAAGATCCAGGAGAAGATCAAGGAAATGGGTTATCAGCCGGATGCGATGCTATCCGCCCTCTGCCACTATCGGCGTTCGAAGAACAATCAGATCATCAACGCGGAACTCGCCTGGATCAACGCATGGCCGATTCCCCAAAAGCTCCGGGCCTACCGTGAATTTGAACTCTATTGGGAGGGTGCGTTTGAGGAAGCCAAACGGTGCGGCTTTCGTTTGGAAGAGTTCTCCCTGAAGGAATGCGAGACATTTTCACGACTGGAGAAAATCCTCCGCGCGCGAAACATCCGGGGCATTCTTATCCCGCCTCACGGTGGAATTGACCTGGATTGGGGAGATTTCCAGTGGGACGATTTTTGCATCGTTCGATTCGGACACACGGTTGCGTATCCCCGCGCGCACCTGGTCACCAGCGACCAATTGACAGACGGCATGATCGCCTTCGAGAATATTTGGAACAAGGGTTACCGGCGAATTGGCTATGTCACCACGCGTGAAACGGCCTCCAAGGGCGCGCGCTTTTCGGCCGGTTTTCTCCAGGGACAACTGAAGGTCCGGGCGCAAGCGCAGTTGCGTCCACTCTTGTTGGACGACCAGAAAAATCCGATGAACGACCGCGAACAATTGGCGGCGTGGTTGCGGAAGACGAAACCGGATGCAATTCTTACGGATATTCCCTATCTGCACGAGCTATTGACTAAATGCGGTTATCGAGTGCCCAAAGATGTGGGACTGGTGGCGACGAGTGTGCTGGATGGAAATGCGAAAGCGGGGATTGACCAGAATTCCGAGGAAAGCGGAAAGGCCGCGGTGCAACTGCTTATTTCTCTGATCAATCACAACGAACGGGGCATTCCCAGGATTTGTCGGGAACTGTTGATCGAAGGCCGCTGGGTCGACGGCGAAACTTTGCCTTCCAGGAAGCAACGGGCGGATAAATGACCGTGTTTCTTTATGTTTACAGTTCGACTGGATTGGGGTTTGTATCGAACTAACGATGCAATGATAGTGCGCCCGATACATGAATACGAATTGCGGAACGAATGTACCGGACAAAAAGGCGACCATGGAATTATCCAGGGCTAAAAGCGCTTTCGACCTGTGCATCCGCAAGACCACAGGCAACATCAAACGCCTGGCCGATGACCCCAGGTCCGGCGCGTGGGCGGTCGATGGCAACTATTTCAATTTCAAGGAGGGCTTCTACGACATCGGAAATTGGACTTCCTCGTTTTTTACCGGGATGGCCTTGCTGGCGTGGCAGGAAACCGAGGACGAATATTATGTCAATCAGGTGCTGCGGCTCGCACCCCATTATCACGACAAAGTGTTCTCGCGCCACTATGATACCCATCATGATCTCGGCTTCCTTTATTCGCTCTATTCGGTGGCGTTATACAAGTTAACCCAAGACCAGGAGCATCGTAACGTGGGCATTCGCGCTGCCGATGTTCTGGCTCTGCGGTTCAACGAGAAATGCAATTTCATCCGCGCCTGGGGCCACATGGGCACCACGGAACAAGACAATATGGCGATCATTGATTGCCTGATGAATCTCCCCTTGCTCTATTGGGCCACGAACGAAACCAGCGATAAAAAATATCGCGACATCGCGGTGCGTCACGCCGACACGGTGCTGGAATACTTTGTGCGTCCGGACGATTCCGTCTGGCACGCCTTTCGTTTTGATTTGAAAACAGGCGGCCCGCTCGGCCCCGATAATTTTTGCGGTCGGGGTGTAAATTCCTATTGGTCCCGCGGCGCCGCATGGGCAATCTATGGTTTTGCGTTGAGCTACGGTTATACCCACGATTCCAAATACCTGGATGCGTCGGTGCGCGTTGCCAAAGCGTTTATCGCCCAACTCGACAAGGAAATTGTGCCGGTCTGGGATTTTCGGCTGCCCGCCAGCGACCCGGCGGTGCGCGATGCTTCGGCAGCAGTAATCGCGGTTTGTGGCTTTCAAGAACTGGCAAAACATGGAGCGGCGGATCCTGAAATTTTGAAGGCGAAGAACGCCCTGCTCAATCGGGTTTGCGCAGGCGATTATCTGGACGTCACTGACTCTACTTTTGGCGTGCTGAAGAGCGCTTACGGAGACAAGGTGGCTTACTCGAGTTGGGGAGATTATTTCCTTATGGAAGCGTTGAATCGCGAACTTGAGCCAGGTGATTCATTTTGGTGAATCGGCTCGAACTGCGAATGCAGTCACTCCATTGGTCGTTACATTGTCAAAAGTGGTCGTGCTAAGCGCACTCTGAGCCGCGGAACATACGACCATTCCCACCAAATACGTATGGGGCATCACCACCGTGCTCGAACCAACGGCAAACCAGTTTGTGCCGTCCAGCGATTGCGAGCTGGTGAAAATATTTCCTGATCGTTGCAGTTTGAACCAAACAGGCAACCAGGTGTAATCGTTGCCAGGCTGGAACCTCATGGCCCCTCCCGTTGAGGACCGCGCGCCGAAATAACATTCGCGATGGCCGATTTGCCCCAGAGTCACGGTCACGGTTTTTGCGGAGGGCTCGAGCGATTCACGCATCATCAATCCCACTCTGCCGTTTCCCGCCCATTTCGCATTCGCGAGCCGTCCGACGATCGAAAAATCGCCAGTGACGTTTCCATAGACAAAATTACAGGAATCGGAAGGTCCGCCAATGCTCCTACCCGCACCCTTCACAATGAAAGTATTTCCATTCACACTGGCGTATGTGGCACTGCCAGTCAGGCCGAGGGATCCAATATCCTGATCCCGCCACGCAACGGGGAGCGCTCCCGCAGCCTCAGGTTTGGCACTGGCCTCTGCGGAATTTGCGCTGGTACCGGATTGATTAGTGGCAGCTACTACATAGTAGTACGTTTTTCCATTGGCTGCCGTGACGTCTATATACTGCGGCAATGTGCTGGCATTCCACGAAGCAACAGTTGTGTAAGGCCCACCGCTCGTTGTCGATCGGCGCACCACAAAACCTTGTGCCGTATCGCCGACGGATGGGTTCCACTTGAGAAATACTTGCGACACTCCCGGCGTAGCGATTAAGCCCGTCGGCGCCGGCGGCGCAGGTGAAGGCGGATAGGTTGAAGCGGCCGTGTTCAAAGTGAACGCCAATGTGCCATAGCCGAAATGATCGATGCTCCCATGTTCCGGGCGCATCAGTTGAGCCATGGCCCGGCAGTTGGTAGCGCTCAAGCCTTGCAAAACAACGTAGTGGTTATACAGCAGTTCCCAAACCGGACGATCTCGCAGGTTGCCCAGACCATTGATCGAAAGATAGCATTGCCTGGCATCCGAACAATTGTTGTAGAAGGTATACGGAATCGATGAGATAGGGTGAGACAAGTTGCATTGAGCAACGTATTCGGCCCCCACCAGAAGACGATTGTTGGCGAACCCAAACAAATCGAGCCCTTGATTCCAGGCAACCTGGCAGGCGCTCCCGAGCAGTCCCACACCAAGCTGTGCGTGCTCCTGGTCTCGACCACTTTCCTGCCATTGCCCGAGGCTGCCGTCATTATACAAAAACGGAACCGCATTCGAAATACTGCCATTCCCTGCCCCCGTTTTGAAATAGTTGACCCCCTCATTAAAAAAGTTCGGGTTGTCACAAAGCACGCCCATGGCCATCAACGCGCCAATGTTGCACGCATCCCAGTTAGCCCAGTAATTACCAATGCACGCGCCGTTATGATTGCTTAGGAAGCCATGACAGGAAGGGTAGAGATAGACTGTCATCATGTTTGTGAAAGCGGAAAAGTCCGAAGCTTTCCATCCCGGATAAATCCTCAACACTTCTCCCGCGAGGGCAAAATCAAAAATGGGAATGCCGATCAAGCCCGGGATATCCGTGCCGGAAGGAACCTGATTCACCGCCGCCGACCATGAGTTGAGAATATTCGTCGCTTTATTGGCGTAATTGGCATCACCGGAAATATACCATCGTATCGCGTTCAGATATGCCGCATGAGCATCGAGATCGGCATTCTGACGGCTGGCACCCATGTTGGCGCGGACGTGAGTGGCGTAATTGGTTTTTGCCTGTGAATCGTTGAGCAACACATTCCAGTCATCTATCCACGGATGGTTTCCGGCGAGGACATTAGTTTTCATCCTCTCCAAATCCGCGAGCGTATGCAAACCGCCCGGATGCACAAATTGAGCCCGCACCGTTTGCATCGCCCCCAGAATCACCAGAAAGGGAACCGACGCTCTCATCAATGTCATCCGAATTTTTTTCATAATGCAGTCACGGCCTCGTATCGATATTGGATAAACGTATCATTCTCTGGCGAGCTGTTCTTTCTGTCACAGGATGGTTTTGTTCGACTCCCGGACCGCCTCTGGATTGTTCTTGCTCCAGACATCCATCAAGTTTTCCATTGCTGCGACGCGCAGGCTCCCTTCGGGGAACTGTTCCACCCATGCCGCCGCCCGATCAGGCGCTGACACTGCCATAAACCGGACAATATTAATTACCGCCTGGTTTTGTCCCGGTCCCGGCGTCAACGCCGTGGCCGCAAATGCGGCGGCATCAAAGGGATTCTGAACTGCTAAATCGATAGCCACGTTTGCCAACATATTCTCTTGAAGCGCGGGATCCTGAACCTGTTGAATCCACGAAACCGCATCCTTTTGATCCGCTGTCGCCCATTGGCGCGCTGAATAATCCAGCAACTCATCGCGCTCGGAACTTTGCGGAAGGCTCACAATAAGATTGATAGCCGTAGCACCTTCTTTTCGCGTGGCCGCTTCATCAGCCACGGACAATTCGGCAGCGGCTTTATTTCCTCCCGCCGGCAACTGTTGAACCCAGTCAACCGCGCCGGCTAAATCCTGCTGCGACCAATCAACGGCGACTTCTCTGAAAGCGACGCGCGCGAAATCGCCTTCCGGCAGATGCTCCACCCATTGAACCGCATCCAAAAGTGAGTTGGTCACCCAACGTCTCAACAGCACTTCACCGAGGATGGCGGCCGCATCGGATTGATTTGTCTTAAGCTGATCAAGCGCGTACCTCATTTGATCTTTAGGCAAGCTATCCGCCAATGCTTCAAATTCTTCCTGCGACTGGAGCCATGCGGGCTCGCTTGAAATCTCCGAAAAACATCTCTCCCAGTCGGGAGGCAGCGCCGATTGCGCCGGCTCCATGTTAGGCGTAAGGACCGTGCGAACCTCGGGCAACGTGTGTTCTCGCGAAACTAATTTTTTTGATTCCTTCGTGGCGTCAATAGAAGTGTGCGGACGAGCCGAGTTGCGCCAGAAAGGCGATTGATGAAGCAACACAAAGCAGGCGGCCAGTATGAAAACGCAAAACGATAAAACACTTATTCGCATATCCGATATCCGATATCCGAGGGACTCTCCACGCGAGAATCCCTCGGTCAATTGATAACTCTCAGGGCGTCACGAAATCCCAGAGTTGATTATTGCTGCTGCCGCTGCCCCACATTTGCATCGTCGCTCCATTGGTGGTCAGGCCGCCGGTGTCCAGGCATAAACCGTTCGCGACACTGATAACCTTGAAGTGCGTGCCCGACGCCACAATCGTCCATTGTTGGTTGGCGCTGCTGCCATTGGCCCATTGCCCGACAGTAGAGCCGTTGCCCGTGTGTCCGATGGTATCCAACATCAATCCACCGGTAACACATTGCAGCTTATAAACCGAACCGCTCTGCAGCGTCACGACCCATTTCTGATTGTTGCTGGTGCCATCAGTCCACTGGGCGGCGGGTGCGCCATTTGTCGCTACACCCAGGTTATCCAACATTTTACCATCGGCCACATTTCTAAGGCTGTACGTGCC
>DASZPR010000335.1:0-9609 GCA_035550235.1 Verrucomicrobiia bacterium
TGCGGATGCCTACCGGGCCGCCGGCGCGAGCGATTGCATCCCAATTTACAACGCCCTCGACCCCAATTTGCATTTTCCCGTTCCGGCCGAAAGCCGCTTCGAATCGGCGCTCGGCCTATTGAACGATCACAAGCCTGAACGCGAAGCGCGCGTGAAAGAATTTTTTTTGAAACCGGCCGCGGCTTTGTCGGATCGCAAATTCACCTTGGGTGGCGCCGGGTGGCAACCCGAATCCATGCCAACAAACATCAATTGCGTTGGCGAAATTCCTGTGGACCAGCGCAACGCCTTCAATTGCTCCGCCCGCGCCATTTTGGCGATGCACTGTGGTTGCGCGTCACGTTACGGATTTTCGCCGCCGTCGACAGTCTTTGAAGCCGCTGGCGCGGGTGCCTGTCTTATCACGGACAAATGGGAAGGCATTGATCTCTTCCTCGAACCCGATAAGGAGTTGCTTGTGGCGGCGAATGGCGACGAAGTCGCCGAACGTTTGCGACAACTCACTCCCGAACGCGCCCGCCAGCTCGGCGAGGCCGCCCGCGCCCGTGTGCTCTCCGCGCACACCTATGCGCATCGAGCCGCCAAACTGGAAAGGGTGCTCGAAGAAAAGGCCGGAAGGGTGATCGCATGAAGGCGCGCCATTCACCGGTTAACCATCAATTTTCCGATTCCAATGAAAGCATGAGCACAACCCTTGAGCTGCGGTCATTTCTCAATACCAAAAGTTTGCTGACCCCGCCCCATTCGTTATTGAGCCGGATTCCTCCATCCACTCGCCCACAATTAAAAATCGTCATCCTCGGGCCGTCGTTGACACATTCCACGGGTAACGGCGCCTCCGCCACGTATCGCGGCCTCGTTCGCGAACTCACGGCGCGCGGACATGAAGTTCTGTTTCTGGAACGCGGCGGTGAGGAACCGGATGTTTCTCGGACGACCTCCGGTCGGGAATCCGGCCGTGTGGATAGGTATTCCGACCTGAAAGAATTGAAGGCGCGCCACGCCGCGGTGATCCGCGAGGCGGATTTTGTTCTCGTCGGCTCGCACATTTGCGAAGCGATCGAAATCGGCGATTGGGTCACTCGCACGGCGCAGGGCGCCACGGCCTTTTATGATCTCGATACGCGGAAAACGCTCGCCGGCCTCATCCACGGCAAAGCGGACTACATTTCCGCCAACTTGATTCCGCGTTACAGCATGTATCTCTCGTTTACCGGCGGTCCGATGCTCGACCAATTGGAAGAACAATACGGTTCGCCCATGACCTGGCCATTATACCCCTCTGTCGATGCCCGGCTCTTTTATCCGGAATACTCGAAGACGGATTGGGATTTGGGCTATCTCGGCGCGCATGGCAATGACCGGCAGCCCGTGTTGGAAAGAATCTTTCTTGAGCCCGCGCGCCGCTGGAACGAAGGCCGGTTTGTCGTGGCCGGTTCCCAATACCCGCGCTCCATTCGCTGGCCTAAAAATGTGAAGCGCATGCCGTTTGTGCCGCCCGCCAAACGCCGGGCATTCTACAATTCCCAACGCTTCGCCTTGAACCTCACTTCGCCCGATGCCATCGCCGTGGGCTACTCACCGAGTGTGCGAATGTTCGAAGCCGCCGCCTGCGGCACGCCTGTCATCACGGAATTTTGGCCGGGCCTGGACACCTTTTTCACGCCGGACGAGGAAATTCTCATCTCGCATTCGCCGGACGAAACCCTGATTTACCTTGAGGAAATTTCCGAACTCGATCGCCGCCGGTTGGGCTATCGCGCGCGCGAACGGGTGCTTGCCCGGCACACCTCGCGGCATCGGGCTGCGGAACTGGAAACGTGCATCGTCGAAGTTTTGAAGCGTTCGCCAGCCTGAGCCGGGCGGCTGGCTGACGGATGTAGTCGTAGAAATACACCTCGGAAAATAGGTGAACCCCTCATTGAGTGAGGCTGCCATCAGGCGTTCATTAAGGAGCAATGAAACTGGTAGTATTGAATGTCGCCAATCCCTTTAACCCGGTTAACCCTCAGGTGCCGGCCGGCGCAGAACAGTTGTTGAGCCATCTGGATGCGGCGCTGACTATTTCGGGGCACGAATCTTTTGTCATGGCCTGTGAAGGCTCCGTCACGGAGGGCATCCTGCTCGCCACGCCGAAACCCACCAACCTTTCTGATCCGGCCGAGCGCCATTGTATCCGCGAGCAATACCGCTTTATCCTGCAATCATTCCTCGAAAAATGGCCAATTGACTTGATCCACATGCACGGCTCGGATTTCTATGAATACCTGCCGTCGCCCGGTGTCCCTGTCGTGGTGACGTTGCATCAACCCTTGGAGAAATATCCGGAATCCATATTTCACCTCGACCGCCCGCAAACCTTCCTGCAATGCACGAGCACTTTTCAGCGCGACGCCTGCCCGCCTTGCCCATATTTGCTGCCGAAATTCGAAGACGCCAGCGTGCTCGACTTTTCTGAGACTTCCGAGGGCGCGCGCTTTTTGGACGCCGTCGGCATCGACAAATATTTCTCGATTTACGAACGCCTCGTCAACGAAGCGCGCGCGCGTGAAGTTTTCCCTCAAAGTTTTAGCGAACCCCATTTGGAAGCTGCGGCGATCCACGCATAACCCCACGCCTCATGTGGCAGGGAAGTTTCGCGTCGACGACGTGAGCCAACTTCGCTCCCGCGCTGAACGCATTGAAAACCCTCGCTGCCAGAATAACGACAAAAGGAAAGAGTAGTTCGCGGGGCTTTAAACGGCGCTAACGCGGATGATCCGCGCGGTTGTGCGGCGAGCCTTTGGCAATCGAAGTTTTTGTTCCCGTCCGATGCTCGGAATTCGCCATCTCGCCAAATCGCACGCGCAACTTTTCCAATATTGCATGCTTGGTTTTGAGCAACTGCAATTCCTCTGCGCCGACAAAATCATCGTCTAAATTTATCGTGTAAGCCATATAAGTGTGCTCCTTGCTTTTTATAACATACGGAGAAAACTGGGAATTCTTTCAAAATTTTTGGCCTTGCTGAAGCGCCGGATAACAGGGCCAAAACAGCCAAAATCAAAAAGACCGCTTTCTTCCCTCTCCGCCAAAGAGCTACAGTGTTTGTGAAAATACTTTAATGGTGGGACGTGAATCGGCGCCTGCGTCTCGGCGGAAGAATTATGCACACGGTTACTTTTTTGCAGGATCTCGCAGTGGTGATGATTGTCGCGGGCCTGGTCACAATTATTTTCCACCGGTTCAAACAACCGGTGGTGCTGGGTTACATCGTCGCCGGCGTCATCATCGGGCCGCACACGCCACCGTCTCCGCTGATTCATGACGAGGAGACAATTGACACGCTCGCGCAACTGGGCGTCATCCTGCTGATGTTCTCCCTCGGGCTGGAATTCAGCCTGCGGAAGCTCAAACAAGTCGGAGGCGTCGCCTTCATCGCCGCGTTCCTCGAAATCCTGCTGATGCTTTGGATCGGCTACGAGATTGGCCAATTTTTCGGCTGGGGCACGATGGATTGCATCTTCCTCGGAGCAATCCTTTCCGTCTCCTCGACCACCATCATCGTGAAAGCGCTCGCTGAGCTCGGCAAAGCCAAGGAGCGTTTCGCCCAACTCATCTTCGGCATTCTCATCATCGAAGACATTCTCGGCATCGCCATGATCGCCCTGCTCTCGGGCATCGCCATGAGCGGCGAATTGAAGTTGCGTGATGTGAGTTTGACGCTTGGCAAGCTCTCTGTGTTTCTCGTCGCCACGCTCGTGGTCGGCCTCATCGCTGTGCCGCGGTTACTTCGATACGTTGGCCGCTTCAAAAGCAATGAAATGCTCCTCGTCACCGTGCTCGCGCTCTGTTTCGGCGTCTCGCTGCTCGCGGTGAAACTGGGTTACAGCGTGGCGCTCGGAGCATTTCTCATCGGCGCCATCATTGCCGAAGCCCGGGAAATCCACCGCATCGAGGCGCTCACTGAACCCATCCGCGACATGTTCAGCGCCGTGTTCTTTGTCGCCATCGGTTTGTTGATTGAGCCAAAGATGCTGGTGGAATATTGGCTGCCAATTCTCGTGATCACCTTGGCTGTTGTCATCGGAAAAGTAGTGGCCTGTTCCTTCGGCGCGTTTGTCGCGGGCAACGACAGCCGGACCTCGTTGCGCGTCGGCATGGGACTGGCGCAGATTGGCGAATTCTCCTTCATCATCGCCGCGCTCGGATTGACGCTCAACGTGACGAGCAAGTTTCTCTACCCGATCGCCGTCGCGGTGTCCGCCATCACGACCTTGCTGACGCCTTACCTCATCAGGAGCAGCGACGGATTGGTGAATTGGTTCAGTCGGGTTGCGCCGAAATCTTTGGTCAACAGCCTGGAAATTTACACGCGCTGGGTCGGGCAATTAGGCACCCAGCGTCAATCAACCATGGCGTCGAAACTGGTTCGGCGCTGGATCGCCCAGATGCTCTTGAACGCCGCGCTCATCGCCGCGGTGTTTATTGCGGCGGCATTTGTTCAACGCCATCCGCCCGCGTGGATAACCAATCTCAAGCTGAGCAACGAACTTTTAAAAGCTGCTCTCTGGTTCGCGGCGGCCATCGTCTCGCTGCCGATGTTCATCGCCACCTCGCGCAAACTCCAGGCCCTTGGCTTGCTGGTGGCGGAAATGAAAGTCAAAGAATCCGCCGCGGGCAAACGCACCGCCGCCATCCGCGCCGTCGTCGCGCAAATCGTTCCCATTGCCGGAACCGCCATCCTCGGCCTCTATGTCCTGATTCTCAGCTCCGCGCTCCTGCCTGGCCTTCGCGTTTTTCTGCTGCTGCTCGTGCTGGCCGCATTCATCAGTTGGTTTCTTCGTCGTTCCTTCATCAAAGTTTATTCAAAGGCCCAGATCGCTTTGGAAGAAACCTTCGCGCAACCACCGGCTCCGCGGCACGAACTGGCACCGAAGGCATCCCTGTTGCGGGAAGCTGATTTGGATACCGTGACGCTCACTGCAGGCTCGGTCGCAACTGGCAAATTCATCCGCGAACTCGAATTGCGCGCACAAACCGGCGCAAGCATCGTCGGCATCGAACGCGGTGGAACCAACCTAATCAATCCCAGCCCTGACGAAGAATTGCAGTCTGGCGATCAGATCCTGTTATTGGGAACCCCCGTGCAAATAGCCGCTGCGAAAGGTTTTCTCCAGCGCTCCGTTTGATACAGGCAGGCATTTTGAAAGCAGGAGCGAGGCGGCTAATTGAAGTGGCGCGCCCGCTGAGATTCGAACTCAGGACCCTCTGCTTAGAAGACGCCAAAAACGTCAATCTTTCCTAGGAAATATGCAGATTTTCTCACAAAGTCAAGAAGTGCGGTGCCACGCTGCCCGCTGCGGTCGCGAAGTGCTGGACTGATGCTGGACTGATGGGGTTCCGCCGCACCGTCTGATTTCGAATCAGATGTTCGTAGTCGATCGTGGATTGGTCAAATTACGACAGAAGCGATTCCTGTTTCTGTGGGAAGGCGCACAATTATATCCGATTCCCAAGTTCAGGATGTTTCTTGTCATTCATAGAACGATCTTCCATGGCAGGTCCGGATATGGGCTGGGCTTTCGACCTAAATTTGCATTATCTACATACTCCCGAATTATTTTTTGGTTGGACAGCCTTTGTCCAGCCCCTCCTGTAAACTTCACAGCGTGGTCACGCAAACGGCTTGCAAGATTGAAACCGGGGAAACGCCGGCTTCGATCTCTTTTGAAAGCGCATACATGCGTCGCAGGATTGAATCACCGATGCTTGGCATGATTGGCAAAAATACTCAAATTCTGAAAACGCAATGTTTACGCAATCTATTTACGAAGTCTCCCCCATCCGTTACGCTTTTTTTTCAATTTCACTTGGCCTGTCAAACAAAGGGACAAAATGACTGTTAAACTCATCATCGGGCCTGCAGGCAGCGGAAAGAGTTTCCGTTGCCTGGATCAGATTCGCGCTGAATTGGAGGCGTCGCCGGACGGCGAAGCATTGCTGATGCTGGCGCCCAAGCAATCTACCTTTCAGCTCGAACGCCAGTTGCTGGGGATGGGGTTGCCCGGTTTTACGCGTTTGCAGATTTTGTCGTTCGACCGGCTTGCCCGCTACGTTTTGGAAAAATTGGGGATCGCCACCCCGGGACTTCTCTCCGAAGAGGGGCGGATCATGGTTGTACGCGCATTGATTTTGCGGCATGAGCAGGAATTGAAAGCATTCAAATCGGCAGCCCGCTCCGCCGGTCTGGCGACTCAGGTAAGCCAGGTGCTTCGCGAATTTCAACGTAATCGGATCAACCCTACTCAGCCGGGACTGATCGAAAACCAAACCGAGTTTGGAACGAGGATCGTCGCGAAGCTCCATGACTTGGGTTTGCTTTTGCATGCGTACCGAGAATGGCTTCATGAGCACCAACTTCAAGATCCGGACAGCCTGTTGGAATTGGCGAGCGGCGAATTGAATCGGCTCATCAAGGGTGGAAAGAAATCGCTTGCGATACGCGGTCTATGGATGGACGGCTTTGCCGAAATGACGCTGCCGGAGATTGAGTTGCTTGCCGCTGTGTTGTCGTCTAGCGACTCGGCGACCCTGGCTTTTTGTCTGGATCGGGAACCTAAATCTAGTTCAGGGCCGGAAAATGGCGGGATACTACATGGGGTGTCATCGCCTCTGTTGTGGAGTGTGACGACTCAGACATTTTTACGGTGCAAAAATCGGATCATTGAATCCGGGAATTCGTGCGTCGTGGAGGACCTTGGCGCCGACAGAAAAATTCAGAGGCGTTTCAGCCAGAATCCTGGGCTCGGAAAACTGGCTGAATCTTGGGTGTTCAGTGGGGTCAAACCAGGTTACAAACCTGAAGATTTTTCTGGCCTGAGTCTGTTCGAATGTGTTGACCCCGAGGCTGAGGCGCTGTTGGCCGCCAGACTGATCAATGAACATGTGCATGATCGAAAAGGACGTTATCGCGAGGTGACCGTGATCGTCCGGCGAATGGATGATTATGCATCCGTTCTCCAACGAACCTTCCGCCGGCACGGAATTCCTTTTTTTGCCGATCATCGCGAGCCGATGGGACATCACCCGATCGCCGAACTGACCCGCAATGTTCTTCGCATGGCGGCCTACGGCTGGCAGAACGAGGACTGGTTGGGTGCCCTCAAAACTGGTTTAGCCATCGATAATCCGCAGCTCATTGACGCCTTGGAAAACGTGGCTTTGAGCAATGGTATCACAGGGGCACAATGGCAATCGGGAGATTTCAATCGGTATTTGACCAGTGATGCTTCGCATCAATTGCGCGGGCCAGTTTTGGTTTTCTCGAACCTGCTTAAAGTTATCGCGGAAAAGCCGGATGGAGCGAAGCTGGCCAGGGCCATCCATGAATTCTGGGCCAACCTTAAAGTAACGGATAAATTTGATCAGTGGCAGGGGCGATCCGATGATTTGCCTCCGCTTTACCGCTCCATCCACCAGACCGCTTGGGAACAGATCAACAGCTGGTGTGACAATCTCGCACTAGCTTTTGATAACACCCCAATGGACGCCGCTGATTGGCTGGCAATTGCGGAGGCAGGCCTTTCCAGGCTGACGTTGGGCGTCATTCCGCCGTCACTGGACCAGGTGTTGGTCGGGGCCATCGACCGCGCACGGCAACCGGATGTTAAACTAGCGATAGTTATAGGCTTCAATGAGGGTGTTTTTCCGGCTGCGCCCCCCCAAGAACTGTTGCTGAATCGCGCCGAGCGGCAGCTATTGGCACAAGACCATGAATTTAACCTCGGCCTGGACCGGTTGCAGCACGCCGCGCGCGAACAATTTTTCGCTTATATCGCCTGCACCCGGGCGAGTGAGCGTTTATGTGTCAGCTGGTCCCGCCGGAACTTGGCGGGCAAATCGTTGACCCGTTCGTCCGCGGCCAACCATCTGCTGGCCGCCACTGGGCTGAAGCCGGAACAAGTGGCTAAATTTGACGGCACGCTCAAAGTTGAGGATTTGAAGTCGGCCGCTGAATTGTATGAATGCCACTTTTGGCCGCGCCTGCTCCCTGCTGCGCTCGCCAGCAGTAGTCCCATCGCCAAGGAGGTCGTCCGCTGCGCTTCGTTACGGAAAGAACTGCTGCCGGAAAAAGGTGAAGCCGCGCGCAGTCTTTCGCCTGAATCTGTTAAACGGCTGTATCCCGACGGGACCCTCATCGCGTCTGTGAGCGGTCTGGAAGGTTTCGCTGAATGTCCTTTCAAGTATTTTTCAACCAAAGGGCTGCGGCTTAAAGAGCGCGATGAGTTTAAAGTGGACACCGCGATTAGCGGCACGTTTTTGCACGACGTATTAAGACGATTCCACGCCTCGGTGCTCAAGGAAAAGGACGTCTGGCGGAAATTAAATCAGCAGGAGGCTAGACAAAGAATTGCCGAGCTGGGAAAGGCAATGCACCAATTGGACGAATATGCGGTTTTACGGCAAAACAACACCAGTCTCTGGGAAACAGAACAGTCCATCCGCGGCCTGTCGCAATCTGTTGAACAAATGGTGGCTTGGATGGCGACTTGTTCGTTCGATCCCACCTTTTCCGAATTCCAGTTTGGCCTGGACGAAAAGCATGGCGGCGCGAAAGCTTGGACCATCGATTTGGGTGGCGGGAAGTCACTCAAGATGAATGGCAGCATTGACCGGGTTGACTTGTGCCGACTGGATGATGGTCGGGTGTTGGTTGCTATTTTCGATTACAAATCCAACGGCAAGTCCCCCAACCGCGCCAAGCTCCAAAATGGTTATGAGCTTCAGTTGCTGGCTTATCTCAATTTTTCAAGGCAGTCCCAAGAATTGGGAAAGGCTGCGGGTGCAGAAGGCAAACTGATTCCGTCGGGGGCATTTTATGTGGGGCTGCGACCGTCGTTGGATTCAAATGAGAAATCGGACCCGGAGGCTGACCGGGAAAGGAAATACAAAATATCGTTGGCGCACAACGGGCGTGGTGACCGGCAATTTATTCTGAATTTCGATTCCTCGGTTCAGCAGGCTGGCAACACGTGCACGCACTCGCTTCAATTCAAACCGTCGACCCGTTCGCAGGATTTTCCCAAGGAGGGCTTTGATCGTTTGCTCGACGACAACCTCAATTTTCTAAAACAACACGCCACCGCAATTTTGGCCGGCGCGGTGGGTGTGCAACCGGCCCGGTTTGGATCGGCGAAAACAGCCTGCGACTATTGTGAGTTCAAGTCGGTTTGCCGCTTTGAGCCGGTGATGGGCGGTTTCCGCACGGTCGTTTACAAAAAACCCGCGGAAGTAGAGCAGAGCGCCGGCGATTGAACAATCCATGAGCACTCCCACCCAACAACAACAAAAGGCCATTGAGGGATCCGGCGGAATTCTGCTGTCCGCTGGCGCAGGTACTGGCAAAACGGCAACACTGGTGAACCGCTGTATCCGGCTCGTGACCGAGTCCGAGGTGGACATCGACCGGATTCTGATGGTGACTTTCACCAACGCCGCGGCGGCCGAAATGCGCCAGCGCATCCGTGAAGCGCTCCAAAAAAAGCTCGAGGCCGACCCCGGAAACAGCCGGCTGTTGCGCCAGGTATCACTTCTCGAAAGTTCGTATATTTCAACCATCCACTCATT